>NZ_CACSIS010000005.1:0-238264 GCF_902705905.1 Klebsiella sp. 18074
AGTAATGGTTTCAAACTGATATTGATGGGGGGAAGGTTCTCTAAGCATGGCAGTCAGTCCATTTTTTGCACTGACCTTATTAGATCAAAGTCCTGGCCTCACGGCCAGGACTTTGTCATCAATCTGAAATGCCGGGCCCTTAAGGTCCGGCATTTTTATTTCGCTAAAGGCTCTTATGCCCCCAGGCGTCTCGTCGGGGTTCAGGCTTGGGACTACTTGCGACGCCAGGTGGTGCCCTGCGCGCCATCTTCCAGCACGATGCCCATTTCGTTGAGACGGTCACGCGCGGCGTCCGCGGCGGCCCAGTCCTTAGCTTTACGCGCGTCGAGACGCTGCTGGATCAGGGATTCAATTTCAGCCACTTCGCCGCCGTCAGCCTGCGCCCCGCTCTGCAGGAACGCGTCCGGCTCCTGCTCCAGCAGGCCCAGCACGCCGGAGAGCTTGCGCATATGCGCCGCCAGCGCATTTGCCGCCTGCGTATCTTCGGTTTTCAGACGGTTCACTTCGCGCGCCATATCGAAGAGCACCGAATAGGCCTCCGGAGTGTTGAAATCGTCGTCCATCGCTTCCACAAAGCGCGCTTCAAACGCCTCGCCGCCGGCCGGAGCTACGCTGCCGTCGGTACCGCGCAGCGCGGTGTAGAGACGTTCCAGCGCGGAACGCGCCTGCTTCAGGTTCTCTTCGCTGTAGTTCAGCTGGCTACGATAGTGGCCGGACATCAGGAAGTAGCGGATGGTTTCGGCATCGTAGTACTTCAGTACGTCGCGCACGGTAAAGAAATTGCCCAGCGATTTCGACATCTTTTCGCGGTCAATCATCACCATGCCGGAGTGCATCCAGTAGTTCACATATTCGCCGTCGTGCGCGCAGGTGGACTGTGCGATTTCGTTTTCGTGATGCGGGAACATCAGATCCGAACCGCCGCCGTGAATATCAAAATGGTTGCCCAGCTGCTTGCAGTTCATCGCCGAACATTCGATGTGCCAGCCCGGTCGCCCGGCACCCCACGGCGACGGCCAGCTCGGTTCGCCCTCTTTCGACATCTTCCACAGCACGAAGTCCATCGGGTTGCGCTTGACGTCAACCACGTCAACGCGAGCGCCGGCCTGCAGCTGCTCCAGATCCTGACGCGACAGCTGACCGTAGTTGGGATCGGTCGGAACCGAGAACATCACGTCGCCGTTGTCCGCCACGTAGGCGTGCTCGCGGGCGATCAGCTGCTCGGTGATTTCAATAATTTCCGGAATGTGGTGCGTCGCACGCGGCTCGAGGTCCGGGCGCAGAATATTCAGCGCATCAAAATCGCTGTGCATTTCGCCAATCATGCGATCGACCAGCGCCACGAAGCTTTCTCCGTTCTCATTAGCACGCTTAATGATTTTGTCGTCAATATCGGTGATGTTACGCACATACTTCAGCTTATAGCCGAGAAAGCGCAGGTAGCGGGCTACCACGTCAAAAGAGACAAAAGTACGGCCGTGACCGATGTGACAGAGATCGTAAACGGTGATACCACACACGTACATGCCAACTTCCCCGGCATGAATAGGTTTAAACTCTTCTTTTTGGCGCGTCAGTGTATTAAAAATTTTTAACATCGAAGATTCCGTGTAAACGTGTGTAGTAATAAGCCGCATATTCTAACCTGAATTCAACCCCGAAGCAGCACACAATGCAAGGTGATCCAACCCCGCGGTTATGCTATAACAGCCCCCTATGTCACGCCCAACATTGGGTTCAAGCACCACAATCATCGGAACAGGATGCAAAAATGGTTACTTTCCACACTAATCATGGCGATATCGTAATCAAAACCTTTGACGACAAAGCGCCGGAAACAGTTAAAAACTTCCTGGACTACTGCCGCGAAGGTTTCTACAACAACACCATTTTCCACCGTGTTATCAACGGTTTTATGATCCAGGGCGGCGGTTTTGAGCCGGGCATGGAGCAGAAAACAACCAAGTCTCCGATCCAGAACGAAGCCAACAACGGCCTGAAAAACACCCGCGGTACGCTGGCGATGGCCCGTACTCAGGCGCCTCACTCCGCCACCGCGCAGTTCTTCATCAACGTTGCTGATAACGACTTCCTGAACTTCTCTGGTGAAAACCTGCAGGGTTGGGGCTACTGCGTATTTGCTGAAGTCGTTGAAGGCATGGACGTAGTCGACAAAATCAAAGCGGTTTCTACCGGCCGCAGCGGCATGCATCAGGATGTGCCGAAAGAAGATGTTGTGATCAAAAGCGTCACCGTCAGCGAATAATTCGTGGCGACGCTTTTTATTGCAGACCTGCATCTGCAAACCGAAGAACCGGCGATTACCGCCGGTTTTCTCCGCTTTTTACGCGGCCAGGCCCGCGAGGCGGACGCGCTCTATATCCTCGGCGATCTGTTCGAAGCCTGGATCGGCGATGACGATCCTAACCCACTGCATCAGGAAATCGCCGCCGCGCTCAGCGCGTTAACCCGCTCCGGCGTCCCCTGCTTTTTCGTCCACGGCAACCGCGATTTTCTTATCGGCCAGCGCTTTGCCCGCGCCTGCGGCATGACGCTGCTGACGGAAGAAAACGTGCTCGATCTCTACGGCCGCCGCGTTTTAATTATGCATGGCGACACCCTCTGCACCGACGATGCCGGCTACCTGGCGTTTCGCGCCAAGGTGCATACGCCGTGGATACAACGTCTTTTCCTCGCTCTGCCGCTGTTTATTCGCCACCGCATCGCCGCAAAAATGCGCGCCAACAGCACCGCGGCCAACAGCAGCAAGTCGATGGACATCATGGACGTTAACCCGCAGGCGGTCACGGCAGTCCTCGAAAAGCATCGTGTCCAGTGGCTGATCCACGGTCATACCCATCGCCCGGCCATCCACCAAATAGAAGCAAACAGCATGCCGGCCTTTCGCGTGGTCCTCGGCGCGTGGCATAGCGAAGGCTCGATGGTGAAGGTCACCAAAGACGACGTTGAACTGATCCCTTTCCCGTTTTAATTATCGCGCTATTTTCCGCCGCTATCGGCCTACGCAACCGTTTTCCTCGCCCGTTTATCGTGTTATTCTCTGTGGCCTCTAAAGCAGTGTGAAGCACACCCACAGGAGTTTTAAGACGCATGTCTTCCCGCAATAATTCGGCGCGTATCGCCATCGTGATGGGGTCCAAAAGCGACTGGGCTACCATGCAGTTTACCGCAGAAATCCTTGATGCCCTGAACGTTCCGTACCATGTTGAAGTGGTCTCCGCGCACCGTACTCCCGATAAACTGTTCAGCTTCGCCGAAGGCGCAGAAAGCAACGGCTATCAGGTGATTATTGCCGGTGCGGGCGGCGCGGCGCATTTGCCGGGCATGATTGCGGCGAAAACGCTGGTCCCGGTGCTCGGCGTGCCGGTGCAGAGCGCGGCGCTGAGCGGCGTTGACAGCCTCTACTCTATCGTCCAGATGCCGCGCGGGATCCCGGTCGGCACGCTGGCCATCGGTAAAGCCGGTGCGGCCAACGCCGCCCTGCTGGCGGCGCAGATTCTGGCGGTGCACGACGCCGAACTGCACCAGCGCCTGAGCGCATGGCGCCAGGCGCAAACCGATGAAGTGCTGGAGAATCCGGACCCACGGGGTGCGGCATGAAGCAGGTTTGTATCCTCGGCAACGGCCAGCTTGGCCGCATGCTGCGCCAGGCCGGAGAGCCGCTGGGTATCGCGGTGTGGCCGGTTGGCCTTGAGGCCGACCCTGAAGCGGTGCCGTTTCAGCAAAGCGTCATCACCGCTGAAATCGAACGCTGGCCGGAAACGGCCCTCACCCGCGAACTGGCGCGCCACCCGGCGTTCGTTAACCGCGACGTATTTCCCATCATTGCCGATCGCCTGACGCAAAAGCAGCTGTTCGACAGGCTGGGCCTCGCCACCGCGCCGTGGCAGCTGCTGGCGGATAAAAACCAGTGGCCGGAAATTTTCGCGACCCTCGGCGAGCTGGCTATCGTTAAGCGCCGCGTGGGCGGATACGACGGGCGCGGCCAGTGGCGCCTGCGTGAAGACGACTGCACGCAGCTGCCCGACGATAACTACGGCGAATGCATCGTCGAACGGGGAATTAACTTCTCCGGGGAAGTGTCGCTGGTTGGCGCCCGCGCTCAGGATGGCAGCACGGTGTTCTATCCGCTGACCCGCAACCTGCATCAGGACGGAATTCTGCGCACCAGCGTCGCCTTCCCGCAGGCCAACGCCCGCCAGCAGGACCAGGCCGAAGGCATGCTCTCCGCCATTATGGACGAGCTGCAGTACGTCGGCGTCATGGCGATGGAGTGCTTCGTCACCGCCGACGGTCTGCTGATCAACGAGCTGGCCCCGCGCGTGCACAACAGCGGCCACTGGACGCAGAACGGCGCCTCTATCAGCCAGTTTGAGCTGCATCTGCGGGCCATTACCGACCTGCCGCTGCCGCCGCCGGTGGTCAACAGCCCGTCGGTGATGATCAACCTGATCGGCACCGATCTTAACTACGACTGGCTGAAGCTGCCGCTGGTGCACCTGCACTGGTACGACAAAGAGGTTCGTCCGGGCCGCAAAGTGGGCCACCTGAACCTGACCGACAGCGATACCGATCGCCTGAGCGCCACGCTCGAAGCGTTGAAGCCGCTGCTGCCGCCGGAGTACGCCAGCGGTATTTTCTGGGCGCAGTCGCAGCTCAGCTAAGCCTTTCGTGCCGGGGGAAACGCGTTACCCCTTCCCCGGCACGCCTTCAGGCGCGTAGAATCCCTCCTTCGCTTTACAGAAAATCTCGGTTTCACTTCAGAAGGAAGACCCATGAATAATGGGACGGATTACCGCGCCATTCTCGCCGCGGATACCCCACTCATTGACGTGCGCGCCCCGGTTGAGTTCAGCCAAAGCGCGCTCCCCGCAGCAGTCAACCTGCCGCTGATGGACGATGAACAACGCGCCGCCGTCGGCACCTGTTACAAACGTCAGGGGGCAGAGGCCGCCCTGGCGCTAGGCCATCGTCTGGTGAATGGCGATCTTCGCGCCCGGCGCCTGCGGGCGTGGCGCGAAGCCTGCCTGCGCGCGCCTCAGGGCTATCTTTGCTGCGCCCGCGGCGGCCAGCGTTCGCATATCGTGCAGCAGTGGCTGAAAGAAGCTGGCGTTGATTACCCGCTGATTGTCGGCGGCTATAAGGCGCTGCGCCAGGAGGCTATTCAGCTCACCGAAGAGCTGGTGCAGCGCCCGATAGTGCTGATCGGCGGCTGCACCGGCAACGGGAAAACTCAGCTGGTTGCCGCGCGGCCTGACGGAATCGACCTCGAAGGGCTCGCCCACCATCGCGGCTCCTCCTTCGGACGCACGCTGCGCGACCAGCACGCTCAGGCGACGTTTGAAAACCACCTCGCGGTGGCTATGGTGAAAAAGGCAGCCAGCCAGCGCCGCTGGGTGCTGGAAGATGAAGGGCATATGATAGGCGCCAACCATCTGCCAGAATGCCTGCGCGATCGCATGGCGCAGTCGCCGCTGGCGGTGGTGGAGGATCCGTTTGACGTCCGCCTGGCGAGGCTGCGGGAGGAGTATTTTGACCGGATGCACCGCGACTTTATGGCCGCGTACGGTGAAGAGCAGGGTTGGCAGGAGTACGGCGCCTATCTGCACCACGGCCTGTTTGCTATCCGCCGTCGCCTGGGGCTCCAGCGTTTTGCCCAGCTCACCGCCCTGCTCGATGACGCGCTGGCGGAACAGCTGCGTACGGCGAGCACCGAGGCGCATTTTGCGTGGCTCGTTCCGCTATTGAAAGAGTACTACGACCCGATGTATCGCTATCAACTGGGTAAAAAAGCGGAGAAGATTATTTTTCGCGGAAGCTGGCAGGACGTTGCCTCCTGGCTGACGAAGTAATCGTCTCCGTTGGTTTTCCCGGCAACATCCCCGACGGGTTTCACCCTCCGCCGTCGGGGCGCTGCCGCACCGCGAGACGGTTTAGAAGTCGTAGCGCAGACGCACCAGGTTCATATCGCCCAGGTTGTCGGTGCTCGACGTAAAGACGTGTTCATAATCAACGCGGAAGCCGTAATCCAGCTGGAAGCTCACGCCGACGCCGTTATCAATGCGCTGGTAGTTACGTCCGTTCACGTATTCCAGGCGGTCGCCCATAAAGTACGGCTGAACGGATTTAAGCGCGTACTGGCCAACCGGGATTTTATACCCCGCGAAGTACTCAATACCCCAGGCATCGCCGGCGAAGTAGTTATTCACATCGGCTTTTTTGGTGGTCAGGAAGTTCTGATACCAGCCGCCGCCGAAGGAGAAGGTCCAGTTATCCGGCGTCCAGCTTAGGGCGGTACCGAGGATATTCTGGTTATAGGTTTTGTTCTCAGCGCTCGACGGATCGCGCATTTCGGCACGCGTATAGTTCCACGCCGTACCCCAAGTCAGGTCCTTCATGATGTGGTAGTCCACGCCAACGGATCCCCCGCCTTTACGCTTATAGCGCAGACCATTCCCCGGCAAATACTCATTATCTTCAAACAGATAAGAAGCATACAGATCGACGTCACCGGCCGATTTTTTATACTTGAGCATATTGCGCGAGCGGTAAGAACCGTCGTAATCGCCGTTGATACCGTTACCCGGCGCCTGGGCAACCATGTCGTAATCCCAGATATCGGTTTTGGCGCCCACTACATCGTAATAAATACTGTTTTGCTGACCGTAGGTTAACGTCCCCCAGGTATCGCTCTTCAGCCCGGTATAGAGCATACGACGGGAGGTGTTATTGGCGCCTTCCGCATAGTGATTATCCCAGTCGAACAGCGCCGGAATATTGACCCCCAGTTCGTAATAACTGATCCAGCTAATATCGTCGAACAGATAATAATCAGCGGCAAAGCGGAAACGGGTGCCGCCGTCGAAGCCGTTACGCTTATAGGAGCCTTTGTCGCCATCGCCGGACATCATGTTGAACTGCGGACGAATGCTCCCGCCGACGGTGAAGTTCAGACGGCTTAACGGATCGCCGGCCTGCGGATCTTGTTTCAGCAGCGTTATCTCGGCCTGGGAAGCAAAAGAAGTGACTGCCAGCGCGGCGCCGATCGTTATCGCCAGCGCTTTTATTTTATGTGCCATGCTTTTTCCTTGAGTAATAAGCAACCTTATATTTGCAAGGTGAATATTAACCGTGATTACCAATTCCGTGTTGTCGCTTTTTTACGCTTTTGTGCTCTTAAAAATCAGTGACTTACCATTTTGTGCCGTTAACGAAAAGACGCTGCGGATTTCATCCAACCGTCATTAATCTGCGCTATTTGCGTCGCGCCTGCAGGGGCTCGCTTTGCAGTCGCCGAGCGATTGTGGGTATAGTTGCCGATGCGCGGCGCTCCCGGGGTGTACCGCTCTGCCGACGGCGCGCTGGCTAACCCTACGTCGAGTCCATGGAGGAGCTATGTCGAATAAACTGCTGCAGCTTCACTTTGCCTTTAACGGCCCGTTTGGCAGCGAGATGTCCCGTCAGCTGGTGGAGCTTGCCGAGTCCATCAACCAGCAGCCGGGTTTTATCTGGAAGATTTGGACCGAAAGCGAAAAAAACTACGAGGCGGGAGGCATCTATCTTTTTGCGGATGAGGAGACAGCGCTCGCCTATCTCACGAAGCATACCGCGCGCCTGAAGTCGCTGGGCGTCGAAAGCGTGGAGTACAAACTTTTTGATATTAATGAACCGCTGACCGCGCTGAATCACGGCCACGCGCGGTAGCCGGGCATCAGGCTGAAACGCAACGCAGTAAAAAGCCCGGGGTGTTGATACTCCCCCCCGGGCCTGCAGACGATCCGCCCGCTGAATTACTGGCTAAACTGGCGGAACAGCGCCTTGCCTTTTAACAAACGCAGCCCCAGCCAGCCGCCGCACAGGGAGAGCAGCAGCGCCCCGCAGAGCGGCAGCATTACCCATAGCCGCCAGTCCGGCGACCACGGGAAATCAAAGACTTTGGTTTGCAGCATCGCCAGCGCCACCTCAGCCCCTATCGCCGCCACAATCCCGGAAACCACCCCCAGCAGGGCAAACTCCGCCCACAACGTGGTGCGCAGCAGCGATTTTCCGGCCCCCAGCGTGCGCCAGACCACCAGCTCCTGATAGCGCTGACGCATCCCGACCTGAACCTGTGCCAGCAGCAGTAAAATACCGCAGGCGGTCACCAGCACCACCATCACTTCCAGCGCGCGGCTGACCTGCGTCAGAACCTGACCCACCTGACGCAGAATGGCGCCGATATCCAGCAGGCTGACGGTCGGGAATTCGCGGTTCAGCTGCGTCAACATACCGCTGCCGTTATCCCAGCGGAAGCTGGTCAGCCAGCTCTGCGGCTGTCCGTCGAGCGCGTTCGGCGGGAAGATAAAGAAGAAGTTGGGCCGCAGGCTCTCCCAGTCAACTTTACGCACGCTGGTAACCTTAGCGCTGAAGTCCTGGGTATCACCGGTAAAGGTCACGCTATCGCCGAGCTTAACCCCCAGCCGCTGCGCCAGCCCCTCTTCGATCGACACCTCACCGGCTTTTGGCGGCCAGATGCCAGCCACCAGCGGATTATGATCCGGCCGGTCGTTGCTCCAGGTCAGGTTGAGCTCGCGATTCAGCGCTTCGTCCTTGTTGCCCTCCGTCGCCTGACCGTTAATCTGCGTCAGGCGCGCGCGGACGATGGGGTAGAACTCCGTTGCCGCCGTCTGCTGCCCGGCAAGAAAAGCTTTGACCGGCGCGACCTGATCCGGGGCAATATTAATCAGGAAGTAGTTGGGGCTTTCCGGCGGCAGCTGCTGCTGCCAGCGATCCAGCAGATCGCCGCGCAGCACCAGCAGCAGAGCGAGCAGCATAAACGACAGCGAGAACGCCGCCAGCTGGCTGAGCGTCGACCACGGCTGGCGCAGCAGCCGGTTGACCGCCAGGCGCAGCGGCAGCGCCTTCAGCGTCACGCGCTTCAGCAGCCACAGAAGTCCCCATCCCAGCAGGCCGCACAGCAGCGCCAGCACCACCGCGCCGGCGAGAACCGCCCACAGCAGCGGGCTACCGCCCATCAGCCAGGCCAACAGAATAACCACCACCGCGCAGACCAGCGGAATATAGACCTTCAGCGGCCAGACGTTAGCCACCACGTCCTGACGCAGCACCCGCAGCGGCAGCGTCGCCAGCAGCAGCCGATAGGGACGCAGGCCCACCAGCAGCGAAATCACCACCATCGCGCCAATCGCCCACAACCACGGCCAAAGGCTGGCGGCCGGCAGCGCGCCCGGGAGAACCGGTTTCAGCATCACCAGCAGGACTTTCTCCAGCCCCATCCCCATCGCGCCGCCGGCAATGACCGCCAGCGCCAGCAGCAGCAGCCACTGCCCGACGATCAGCTTGCGCAGCTGCGCCCGCCCGGCGCCGAGGGTTTTAAGGATCGCCACCAGATCGTAACGGCTGCGGCAGTAGTGGCTCATGGCCACCGCTACCGCCGCCACCGCCAGCAGGAGGGTGAGCAGCGCCGAGAGCAGTAAGAACTGCTGCGAGCGTTCGAGCGATTTACCCAGCGCGCTGTCATCCTGCTCCAGGCCAATCCAGCGGTGTTCCGTCCCCAGCTTTGGCAGCAGCCACTGCTCATACTCCGCCAGCTGCGGCGCGGTTCCGGCAAACTTATAGCGCCAGGAGACGCGGCTGCCGGGCTGCACCGCCCCGGTCTTTGCCACATCGGCAGCGTTCATCATCAGCCGCGGCGCCATCTGGAAAGGATTGAACCCGGCGTCCGGCTCCTGAATCACCTCCCCGGCAATGCGCAGCGTGGCGTCACCGACGTCGATGGTATCGCCGGTTTTTAAATTCAGCAGCGCCATCAGCCGCGGAGCCAGCAGCACGCTGCCCGCCTGCGGCTTTAATCCCGGCGGCAGGGTTTCCAGCTGACCGTAAAGGGGATAGGTGTCGTCAACTGCCTTGACGTCGGCCAGCTGCGGCGTATCGCCGGCGAAGGTCATAGTGGCGAAGCTGAGCTGTTCGCCAACCGTTAACCCCAGCCGACGCGCCTGCGCGAGCCAGTCGGCGGGCACCTCGCGCGAGCTGCGCAGCGTCCGGTCTCCGGCCATAAACTCACGGCTCTGCTGGCTGAGCCCCTTTTCCATGCGATCGCTTATCGACCCCAGCGCCAGCACGCAGGCCACCGCCAGGCTCAGCGCCAGCCAGACGATCAGCAGCGACGGCGATCGCCATTCGCGCCAGAACCAGCGGGCAATCATGCATCCTCCCGCAGCTGACCATCAACCAGCCGCAGCCGCCGGTCGCAGCGCGCCGCCAGCAGCGGATCGTGCGTCACCAGGATAAGCGTCGTCCCGTGTTCGCGATTGAGCGAAAACAGCAGGTCGGCAATTTTATCCCCGGTTTGCCGGTCGAGGTTGCCGGTTGGCTCGTCGGCAAACAGCAGCTCCGGGCGCCCGTTGAAGGCGCGGGCCAGCGCCACCCGCTGCTGCTCGCCGCCGGAAAGCTGCGCCGGCAGATGGTTCAGGCGCTTACCCAGCCCCAGTTGCTCCAGCAGCGCCCTGGCGCTGCCCCGGCTTTGGCTGTCGCTCTCGCCGCGCAGCAGCGCCGGAAGCTCGACGTTCTCCAGCGCGTTCAGGGTCGGGATCAGCATAAAGGACTGAAAGACAAAGCCGATGTGCTTCGCGCGCAGCTGCGCCCTCGCCTCTTCGTCCATGCTGTGCAGCGGTTGCCCGAGCAGAGAGACCTCCCCGCCGCTGCCGTCGTCCAGCCCGGCAAGGATCGCCAGCAGCGTGGATTTACCGGAGCCCGACTCGCCGATCAGGGCGATGGTCTGCGCCGGTTTGACAACCAGCTCAACTCCGGTGAGGATGGAAAGCTGATGCTCTCCCTGACCGACGGACTTCTTAAGATGATGAACTTCAAGTATGTTTTCCGCTGGCATTTGCCTTTCCTGTTTCTGGTCCTGTTTACCTGCCGCGCGATGGCGGCGGACACGCTGTTAGTTCTCGGCGATAGCCTGAGCGCCGGCTATCGCATGGCGGCCAACGCCGCGTGGCCTGCGCTACTTAACGATAAGTGGCAGGCAAAAACGCCGGTGGTCAACGCCAGCATCAGCGGCGACACGTCGCAGCAGGGGCTGGCGCGTCTGCCGGCGCTGCTTAAGCAGCATCAGCCGCGCTGGGTGCTGGTCGAGCTCGGCGGCAACGACGGGCTGCGCGGCTTCCCGCCGCAGCAAACGGAGCAGACGCTGCGCACCGTTTTGCAGGATATCAAAGCGGCGAACGCCCAGCCGCTGCTGATGCAAATTCGCCTGCCCGCCAACTACGGGCGTCGTTATAATGAAGCCTTTAGCGCAATGTATCCCGCACTGGCCAAAGAGTTTGATATTCCTCTGTTACCCTTTTTTATGGAAGAGGTCTACCTGAAGCCGCAGTGGATGCAGGATGATGGAATCCACCCCAACCGCGACGCCCAGCCGTTTATTGCCGACTGGATGGCGACGCGGCTGGCTCCCTTAGTTAATCATGACTCCTGATCCGCAGGGGTTGTTTGCAGGTAAAGTTATGCAAAAAACGGTTTTAGTTACAGGATGTTCCAGCGGTATTGGCCTTGAAAGCGCGCTCGATCTGCAACGTCAGGGCTTTAACGTTCTGGCGGCCTGCCGCAAGGCCGAGGACGTGGCGCGGATGCAGGAACTCGGACTGACCGGTATTTTGCTGGATCTCGACGATCCGCTGAGCGTGGAGCGCGCGGCGGAAGAGGTTATCGCCCTGACCGATAACCGCCTGTACGGCCTGTTTAATAACGCCGGCTACGGCGTGTATGGCCCGCTTATCACCATCAGCCGCCGGCAGATGGAGCAGCAGTTTGGCGCCAACTTTTTTGGCGCCCATCAGCTCACCATGCTGCTGCTTCCGGCGATGGAGCCGCACGGCGAGGGCCGCATCGTGATGACCTCCTCGGTGATGGGGATCATCTCCAGCCCCGGCCGCGGCGCCTATGCCGCCAGCAAATACGCGCTGGAGGCCTGGTCCGACGCCCTGCGCATGGAGCTGCGCTATAGCGGTATTAAGGTCAGCCTGATTGAGCCGGGGCCGATTCGCACCCGCTTTACGACCAACGTCAACCAAACCCAGAGCGATAAGCCGGTGGAAAACCCCGGTATCGCCGCGCGCTTTACCCTCGGGCCGGAGGCGGTGGTGGAAAAAGTGCGCCATGCTTTCGTTAGCGAGAAACCGAAGCTGCGCTATCCGGTGACCCTGGTCACGCACGCGGTGGCCCTGCTCAAACGCCTGTTGCCCACGCGGATGATGGACAAAATTATCCAGGGCTGAGTTGAAGCTCCGGCCGTCGCCCCCATGTATACAAAAAATTGATTAAAGAGATGCGCTTATGTCAGTACAGAATATTATCAACATTACCGAAGCTAACCTGCACCAGACGCTGGAACAATCCGTTACCGCGCCGGTGCTGTTTTATTTCTGGTCCGCGCGCAGCCAGCCCTGCGAGCAGCTGACGCCGGTTCTGGAAAGCCTGGCGGCGCAGTACAACGGTCAGTTTATCCTGGCGAAGGTGGACTGCGATGCCGAGCAGATGCTGGCTTCTCAGTTCGGCCTGCGCTCGATCCCAACGGTTTACCTGTTCCAGAACGGTCAGCCGGTGGACGGCTTTGAAGGCCCGCAGCCTGAGTCCGCCGTGCGCGCGCTGCTTGATAAGGTGCTGCCGCGCGAAGAAGAGCTAAAGGCCCAGCAGGCGCTGGCGCTGATGCAGGAAGAGAAGTACGCCGAAGCCCTGCCGCTGCTGAAAGAAGCGTGGCAGCTCTCCGCTCAGGATAGCCAGATTGGCCTGCTGCTGGCGGAAACCCTGATCGCCCTGCAGCGCTCCGACGAGGCCGAAGCGGTGCTGAAAACCGTTCCGCTGCAGGATCAGGATACCCGTTTCCAGGGGCTGGTGGCGCAGATAGAGCTGCTCAAGCAGGCGGCCGATACCCCGGAAATCCAGCTGCTCCAGCAGCAGGTTGAGCAAAACCCGCAGGACGCGGCGCTGGCGGCCCAGCTGGCCCTGCAGCTGCATCAGGTTGGCCGCAACGAAGAGGCGCTGGCGCTGCTGTTCAGCCACCTGCAGAAAGATTTAGACGCCGGCGACGGTCAGGTGCGCAAGATGCTGCAGGAAATTCTGGCCGCCCTCGGCACCGGCGATGCGCTGGCCGCGAAATATCGCCGTCAGCTCTACTCCCTGCTGTACTGATCGTTACGCCGCAAAACCTCCCCGGCGGCGCTGCGCCGACCGGGGAACGCGGTCAGGCGCTCTTTTTCAGCTGCGTCACCACCAGCTGGTGGCGCGGGTTAAAGAATTTCCGGTAGGTCAGATAGCCGGCGATGATGGTTGATAAGCTGGCGGTCGATAGCAGCATAAATGTGACCATTATCTGATATTTAATCGCTTTCACCGGATCTATCCCGGCGAAAATCAGCCCCGACATCATCCCCGGCAGGCTCACCAGCCCCACCGTTTTCGCCGAATCAATGGTCGGAATAAGCGCGGCGCGAATGCTCTCGCGAATCAATCCGGCAGAGGCCATTTTCGGCGTCGCGCCGAGGCTCAGCTTCTCCTGAATCTGCTGCTGTTCGCTGCTGAAGCGCTGACCCATATTGTTGTAGCACAGCCCCACCGCCACCATCGCGTTGCCGGCGATCATGCCGGCGATCGGGATCACCTGCATCGGCACGAAAGAGATCGAGCCGGAGAAGACCAGCACCGCCAGGGTAAGCCCCGCGCCGGTGGTAATGGCGATAAACGATGAGATGAAAGCCTTATCGATATATTTGCTGCGCTTTTGCGCATTCCACGCGGCGTTAAAACAGATAAACAGCACCATAAGCAGCGTCAGCAGGGCGTGATTGACGTTGAAGATATATTTCAGCACGTAGCCGACGATAACCAGCTGCACCACCGCCCGACAAATGCTCCAGACGATATCTTTCTCCAGCGCCAGCTTTTCGCGATAGCTCACCACGATGGCCACCAGCACCAGCACCATCGACAGGGCCAGCGATTCGTTAGTGATATTATGCCCGTGCATTGATTACCTCCTGTCCTTCTGCGCTCGCCGGCTGCAGCGTAATCACTTCATCAGCGTGGTCAATTTCATTCCGGTCATGCGTCACCCACAGCACCGCAATATTCTTTTCCGTCGTATAGCGATGAATAATATCGTTGACGTTGCGCTTATTGCTCTCATCCAGGGCGCTGGTAATTTCATCGAGCAGCAGCACCTGCGGCAGAAACTGCAAATTGCGGATCAGCGAAACGCGCTGCTTTTCTCCGCCGGAGAGTTCGTTGATCGATTTGCCCAGCGTATTTTCCGCCAGTCCGAAGCGGCGTAAATCGGCAATCAGCGCCTGCGGGTCCGGCTGCTGGTTGCGAATTTGCCACGGGAAGATGAGGTTGTCATAAACCGAATCGCCGAACAGCGCCGGGGTTTGCGCGCAGTATGAGACCTGCTGGCGGTAGGTTTCCGGCGACAGCGTATTGATATCCTTACCGGAATAAAAAATCTGCCCGCTGGTCGGGCTGAGCAGCGAGGCGATAATTTTTAGCAGCGTACTTTTACCGCAGCCGGAGGGCCCGGTAATTAGCTTAAATTCCCCGGCACCCAGCCCGAGATTAATATTATGCAAAATGACCGATTTATCGATCTGAAAGCCAACGCCGTCAAGGCGCAAGATAGCGTTATTTCCCTTCATTATCGTTCCATATATTTCCCAAAACCCGACTAGTTTACTCCACTTTTCTTTCGCCAGGATGAGGAGAAAGATATACTCGATTTAAACATGCGTCATTTTGCTGACGCCTGGCAGGCAATTAAACAGGAGGTTTTTTGATGCTAATTTTTATCCCCGTTCTCATTTTCGTCGCCCTGGTTATCGTGATTGCCGGAGTGAAAATTGTCCCGCAGGGTTACCAGTGGACCGTCGAGCGCTTTGGCCGCTATACCATGACTCTCCAGCCGGGCCTGAGCCTGGTGGTGCCGTTTATGGACCGCATCGGGCGGAAAATTAATATGATGGAGCAGGTGCTGGACATCCCCTCGCAGGAGGTTATTTCACGCGATAACGCCAACGTCACCATCGATGCGGTGTGCTTTATTCAGGTTATTGACGCGCCGAAAGCGGCCTATGAGGTCAGTAACCTCGAGCTGGCGATCATCAACCTGACGATGACCAACATCCGTACCGTGCTCGGCTCAATGGAGCTCGACGAAATGCTCTCCCAGCGCGACAGCATCAACACCCGCCTGCTGCATATCGTCGATGAGGCCACCAACCCGTGGGGGATCAAAATCACCCGCGTGGAAATTCGCGACGTGCGCCCGCCGGCGGAGCTTATCTCCTCGATGAACGCCCAGATGAAGGCCGAGCGTACCAAGCGCGCCTATATTCTGGAGGCCGAAGGGATACGTCAGGCGGAAATCCTCAAAGCCGAAGGCGAAAAGCAGTCGCAAATCCTGAAAGCCGAAGGCGAGCGCCAGTCGGCGTTCCTGCAGGCAGAGGCGCGTGAACGTTCGGCGGAAGCGGAGGCTCGGGCCACCCAGATGGTCTCTTCCGCTATTGCCTCCGGGGATATTCAGGCGATTAACTACTTCGTTGCGCAGAAATATACCGACGCTCTGCAGCAGATTGGTGCAGCAAATAACAGTAAAGTTGTGCTGATGCCGCTCGACGCAACCAGCCTGATGGGCTCTATCGCCGGGATTAGCGAACTGCTTAAAGAAGGCGCCGGCGAACGGAAAAAATTATGATTGCGATGATACTGGTCCATCCGCATCTCTTCTGGCTGAGCCTCGGCGGGCTGCTGCTGGCGGCGGAGATGCTCGGCGGGAATGGCTATCTGCTGTGGAGCGGGGTTGCCGGCGTTATCACCGGCGCCCTGACCTGGCTGCTGCCGCTGGGCTGGGAGTGGCAGGGCACGCTGTTTGCCGCGCTGACCCTGCTGGCGGCCTGGCTCTGGTCGCGCTGGCTGCGCGGCCAGGTGAAGCGACAGAAGCCGGCCGACGCCCGGCTTAACCAGCGCGGGAATCAGCTGATCGGCCGCATCTTCTCCCTGGAGACGGCGCTGGTTAACGGCCGCGGCCACGTGCGCGTTGGCGATAGCTCATGGCCGGTGATCGCCGACGAGGACCTCCCGGTGGGCAGTAAGGTAGAGGTGCTGGCCGTTGAGGGCATCACGCTGCGGATCAGGCTAGCCCCTCCCCACCGCTAACTCTGCGCCTTGCGATGGCAGCAGCCGGAGAGATTGTCGATAATCGGGCAGTCCGCGCCGTCATCGCCGGGACAGGACTCCGCCAGCGCCAGCAGGTGGCTACGCATGCTCTGCAGCTCGCTAATATGGCGCTCAATATCAGCGACTTTATCCAGCGTTCTGCGCTTGACGTCGGCGCTATGCCGCGACGGATCGTTAAACAGGCCGACCAATTCGCGGCACTCCTCAAGATTAAAGCCAACCTGCCGCGCCTGGCGCAGCAGGGTCAGCTCGTCCAGATGCCGCTGGCTGTAGCTGCGGTAGCCATTTTCACTGCGCAGCGGCGGCGTCACCAGCCCCTTCTCTTCGTAGAAGCGGATCGCTTTACTGGTTAAGCCGGTCCTTTTTGCCACATCGCTGATATTCATCGCCTCTGCACCTCGTTGCTTCTCGCACAGCCCCTATTGTAGGACCATTCGCACAATAACCAACCCTGTGCGCGGGGAAAAAAATATAAGCCATACTTTTTATCAGGTTAATCGCGCCTGCGGTTTTTCATAACGTGATGAGTCTCGCAAAAAAGTCTTTACGCACCGTAAGAAATTGACCCACATCAAAGGTGCATTCCATTTACCCCTTAGCGTCTGGACGTTCACTTTAGAAACCAATATAAATGCGAATGATAGTAGTTATCATTATAATAAAGGTTACTCTAATGGTGAAAAGGACAATCCGGGGGAGCATGTTACTCTCCAGCCTGTCGCTGTTTGTTGCCGCCAACGTTTCTGCGGCAACCCCGACCAGCACAGCCAAAACGGCCGGCGACGAGACGCTGATCGTCACCGCCAATCGTACAGAATCAAGCCTCTGGGACAGCCCGGCGACCGTTCAGGTCATCGACCGGGAAACGCTAAACAACTCAACCAGCGTCTCTATCGCCGACGATCTGCAGGATATTCCCGGCGTTGAGGTGACCGACAACTCATTGGCCGGACGTAAGCAAATCCGCATCCGCGGCGAGGCCTCTTCGCGGGTGCTGATCTTGATTGACGGCCAGGTGGTCAGCTATCAGCGCGCCGGGCAGAACTACGGCGTCGGGCTGCTGATTGATGAATCCGCGCTGGAACGAATAGAGGTGGTAAAAGGCCCCTACTCGGTGCTTTACGGCTCGCAGGCCATCGGGGGCGTGGTCAACTTTATCACCAAAAAAGGCGGGGATAAGCCCGTCGCCGGGACGGTGAAGGCGGTGTATAACTCGGCGACCGCGGGCTGGGAAGAGTCCGCTGCGGCCTGGGGCAGCATCGGCCAGTTCGACTATCGCATCAACGGCAGCTACTCCGACCAGGGTAACCGCGATACGCCGGACGGCAGATTGCAGAACACCAACTTCCGCAACAACAGCCAGGGCGTCTGGCTTGGCTACAATCTCGACCGGCATAAATTCGGCCTGTCGCTTGACCGCTACAAAACCTCCACGCAAACCTGGTTTGACGATCCCGACGGTCAATACGAAGACTTCAGCGTTCGTATCCCCAAGCTGGAGCGCGAAAAAATCGGCGCGTTCTATGACTTCGACGCCGGCGGCGATTACCTGAAAAAAATTCACTTCGACGCCTACAGCCAGACCATCGAGCGTGAATTTGAAAATCGGATTAAGACCACCCAGCCGATCCCCAGCCCGATTATCCAGGCGCTGACGGTCAGCAACCAGACCAACACCAACGATAAGCAATATACCCAGGGCGTAACGCTGCAGGGCAACTTCTCCCTGCCGGCGAATAATGAGCTGGTTATCGGCACCCAGTATCAGCATGACAAGGTGAAGCAGGACACCCGCAGCAGCACGCGCCAGACGGCGGCCACCGGCGCCTTCGATATCCAGACCCTCACGCTGTCGCATATTGAGGCGGAGCAAAACAACGCCTCGGTGTTTGCCCAAAACGACTGGCGCTTCGCCGATGACTGGACCTGGACCCTTGGCGCGCGCCAGTACTGGCTCTCCTCCGAACTTAACCGCAGCGACAGCCAGAGCGCCGCGGTCAGCCAGTCGACGGGCGGGAAGTCGGCCCATGACGATAAGCTGGTGACCTCAACCAGCCTGCGCTATTCCGGCTTTAAAGATATTGAGCTGCGCGCGGCGTACGCCCAGGGCTACGTCTTCCCAACGCTGACCCAGCTGTTTATGCAGACCTCGGCCGGCGGCGGCGTCACCTACGGCAATACCGGCCTGAAGGCGGAACACTCCAACAACTACGAGCTGGGCGCCCGTTACAAAGGCAATATGTGGCTGGTTGACGGGGCGATTTACTACTCCGAAGCCAAAGACTATATCGCCAGCCTCCCCTGCTCGGGTCAGGCGATATGCAGCGGCAACAGCACCTCTTCCCGCGGCGAATATTTCTATTACGACAATATCGATCGCGCCAAAACCTGGGGGATGGAGCTAACGGCGGAGTACAACGGCTGGGCCGTTTCGCCCTATCTGAGCGGCAACCTTATCCGCCGGCAGTATGAAGGCGAGACCGTTAAAACCTGGGATACCGGCGAACCCGCCCTGACGGGAAGGGGGGGCCTGAAGCATACTCTGCTGCTGAACAGCGCCAACGTCACCGCCGATCTCTTCGTGCGCGCCGCCTCCAGCGCCGACGATAAAACCGGCAGCAAGGAGATTCGCTATCCGGGCTGGGCAACGCTTAACCTCGCGTTCAATACCGAGTTTGGCCCGCAGGAGCAGTATCAGGTCAACCTGGCGCTCAACAACCTGACCAACAAGCGCTATCAAACCGCCCATGAAACCATTCCGGCGGCCGGATTTAACGCGGCGGTCGGTTTTGCGTGGAACTTCTGATGATGAAAAAACTGTTGTTCGCCCTGCTGGCGCTTTGTGCCGCCGGCGCAGCCTGCGCCAGCGAACGTATCGTCGTAGCTGGCGGCTCGCTGAGCGAGCTGGTCTACGCGCTTGGCGCCGGAAATCAGGTTGTCGGCGTCGACGAAACCACCTCCTGGCCGCCGGAAACGGCCAGGCTGCCGCATATCGGCTACTGGAAGCAGCTCAGCAGCGAAGGCATTTTATCCCTCAGGCCGGACGTTTTTATCACCTGGCGGGATGCCGGGCCGCAGATCGTTCTGGACCAGCTGCGGACGCAAAAAGTTAACGTTGTCACCCTGCCGCGCGTGCCGGCCACGGTTGAACAGATGTACGCCAACGTTCGCCAGCTGGCGAAGACGCTGCAGGTTCCCGAGCGAGGAGATGCGCTGGTAGGCCAGATTGAGCAGCGTCTGGAGCGCGTTCAGCGCAGCACGGCGGCGCAAAAGGCGCCACTCAGGGTGATGTTTATTCTCTCCGCGGGCGGCAGCGCGCCACAGGTAGCCGGTAAGGGCAGCGTTGCCGACGCCATTCTGACCCTCGCGGGCGCGCGGAATGTGGCTTCGCACGAGCAGTATAAAAGCTACAGCGCGGAATCGCTGATTGCGGTAAACCCGGAGGGCATTGTCGTGACCTCGCAAATGGTCGACGGCGATATTAACCGACTGCGCGCCGTCGCCGGGATAACCCACACCGCCGCATGGAAAAATCAGCGCATTGTCACCATCGATCAGGCGCTGATCCTCGGAATGGGCCCGCGGGTGGCCGACGCGGTTGAGTCCCTGCACCAGCAGTTTTGGCCCCAATAACCGGATGTGATGTTGACGCTATGAAGACTAACAACGCCCTCGATCTCTCCGCGCACTTCGCGCTGGAGGGAAGCCAGCCCTTTAAAGATCGTCGGGCCACCATGCCGTGGCGCGGCGCGATCCCGGTGGCAAAAGAGCAGCTGGCACAAACCTGGCAGGAGGTCATCAGCCGCCGCGCGCCGCCGCGTAAAAGGCTGCTGTACCTGCACATTCCCTTTTGCGCCACTCACTGCACTTTTTGCGGCTTTTATCAGAACCGCTATGAGGATGACCACTGCGCCCGCTATACCGCCGCCCTGCTGCGCGAAATAGAAATGGAAGCCGATAGCGTCCTGCACCAGTCGGCGCCGATCCACGCGGTTTACTTCGGCGGCGGCACGCCCTCCGCGCTGGCGGCGCAGGACCTGGCGAGAATAATCACCGCTCTGCGGGAAAAGCTGCCCCTCGCGCCGGACTGCGAAATCACCATCGAAGGACGGGTGCTTAACTTCGATGACAACCGCATCGACGCCTGCCTTGACGCCGGCGCCAATCGCTTCTCCATCGGCATTCAGTCGTTCAACAGCAGGGTGCGCAAGAAAATGGCCCGCACCTCCGACGGCCCCACCGCCGCGGCCTTTATGCAGAGGCTGGTGCGGCGGGATCGCGCGGCCGTGGTGTGCGATCTGCTGTTCGGCCTCCCCGGTCAGGACGCAAAGCTGTGGGGAGAAGATCTCAACATCGCCCGCGATATCGGGCTCGACGGTGTCGATCTCTACGCCCTTAATCTGCTACCCAACACGCCGCTGGGTAAAGCCGTGGAAAACGGACGCACCGCCGTTCCCACGCCGGCAGAGCGGCGCGATCTCTATCTTCAGGGCTGCGACTTTATGGAGGATGCGGGCTGGCGCTGCATCAGCAACAGCCACTGGGCCCGCACAACCCGCGAACGCAATCTCTATAACCTGTTGATTAAACAAGGAGCCGACTGTCTGGCGCTGGGTTCCGGCGCGGGCGGATCGGTCAACGGCTATTCGTGGATGGTGGAGCGTAACCTGACGGCCTGGCACGAAGCGATCGCCGCCGGGAAAAAGCCGCTGATGATGATGATGCGCGCCGCCGAGCGCGGTTTTCAGTGGCGGCATACGCTCCAGGCGGGGGTGGAAACCGCCCGCGTGCCGCTGGATGAGCTGACGCCGCGCGCCGGGGAGCTGGCCCCGCTGCTGGCCCAGTGGCATCAGGCGGGGCTCACCCGCGACGCCTCAACCTGCCTGCGCCTGACCAATGAAGGCCGCTTCTGGGCCAGCAATATTTTGCAGTCCCTTGATGAGCTGATTCAACACCTTAACGCGCCGCGCATTGCGGTAGAGCAACCTGAAAGGAGTGATTTATGAGCCATGTTTCTTTAGCGGAATTTTTGCTAACCGAGCCGGACGGCACCCTGGAAGCGATCGCCGATCGCTACCAAACCTCTCTTCTGGAGGTGGTGCAAAACCTCCCCTCTCCGACCCTCGTGTCGGGTGAGAACTTTGACGCCATCTGGGAAACCGTCAGCGAATGGGGCAAGGTCACCACGCTGGTCCATACCGCCGACGTCATCCTCGAGTTTACCGGCGAACTGCCTTCCGGATTCCACCGCCACGGCTATTTTAATCTGCGCGGTAAAAAAGGCATGACGGGCCATATCAAAGCGGAAAACTGCCGCCATATCGCGCTGATTGAACGTAAATTTATGGGCATGGATACCGCGTCAATTCTCTTCTTTAACCAGGCAGGTAGCGCGATGTTTAAGATTTTCCTCGGCCGCGATGAGCATCGCCAACTGCTCGCCGATCAGGTTAGCGCCTTCCGGGCCCTCGCCGTTTCCCTCAAGGAAATCGTCTGATGAGGCCGTGGTTAATCTTTGGCGCCGGCGGCAGCGGCACGGGGGCAAAGGTGCTTGAGCTGGCGCTGGCGGAGCGGCGTCCGCTGCTGGCGGTGGTGCGCAATCCGCAATCTGCTGCCGAGCTGGAAGCGAAAGGCGTGCGGGTTTTCGCCGGCGACGCCTGCGATGCTGACGTAGTGGCTGACGCCTGCCATGCCGCCGGTGCGGATGCGCTGATCGTCTCCTCCATGGGCGGCGCCGAGGACTACCTGGCGCACAGGACCGTTATTGATGCGGCAGAAGCGACGGGTATCGGGCGGATGATTCTGGTGACGTCGCTGGGCTGCGGCGATAGCTGGCTCTTTTTATCCCCGCGCGCCAAAGCCGCGTTCGGTCAGGCGGTGCGCGAAAAGACGCTGGCGGAAAGCTGGCTGCAAACCAGCGGCCTGGATTATGCCATCCTGCGTCCCGGCGGCCTGCTCAACGGCGAGGCGAGCGGTAAAGCGCAGCGCTTGCAGAATCAGGAATGCCACGGTTTCGTGAGACGCGCGGACGTTGCCGCGCATATTCGCGAGCTGGCCGCCGCGCCGGCGCTCAACAATCAGATCTACAGCCTGATTGAGCCGGACCTGAAGCCGGCGTAATCCCCTCGCGGCGCGGCTCGCCCGCGCCGCAAAGACGTAATGGAGTTTTGCGTGCTCAAGGATTCACTCTCTTCCGTCGGCGTTCTGACGGGCCTTTCGCTGCTGCTGGCCGCGCTGGTGCTGGTTGGCGCCAGCCAGGGCGCGCTGAACATCAGCTTCAGTGCGCTGTTTGACGAAGAATACCGCGATATCTGGCTGAACATTCGCCTGCCCCGCGTTCTGCTGGCGGTCCTGGTGGGCAGCGCGCTGGCGACGGCTGGCGTCATTATGCAGGGCCTGTTTCGTAACCCAATGGCCGACCCCGGCCTGCTCGGCGTCAGCAGCGGCTCCGCGCTGATGGTGGGGGTGGCGATCGTTCTGCCCTTCTCATTTCCGGTGGTTCTGGCGCTGTACGAGCAGATGATTTTCGCCGTCGCCGGCAGTATGGCGGTCTGCGTGGTGATTTTTCTCATCAGCCGACGCCACGCTCACGGCGGCATGATGCAGCTCCTGCTCGCCGGGATCGCCATCAACGCGCTGTGCGGCGCGGCGATCGGCGTGCTGAGCTACATCGGCGACGAGCAGCAGCTGCGCCAGCTCACGCTATGGATGATGGGCAATCTTGGCCAGGCGCAGTGGCCTACGCTGCTGGTCGCCGGCTCGTTTATTCTGCCGGCCATTGTCGCCACGCTGTTTCTTGCCGGGACGCTCAACCTGCTGCAGTTGGGTGACGAAGAGGCGCACTATCTCGGCGTTAACGTTAGCCGTAAGCGTCAGCAGTTGCTGCTACTCAGCTCGCTGCTGGTGGGCGCGGCCGTGTCGGTGAGCGGCGTTATCGGCTTTATTGGTCTGGTTGTCCCGCACCTGATCCGCATGACCACCGGGGCCGACCATCGCTGGCTTATCCCCTGCTCGACCCTGGCCGGCGCCTGCCTGCTGCTGGTGGCCGATACCCTCGCCCGCACGCTGGTGCAGCCGGCGGAGATGCCCGTCGGCCTGCTGACCAGCCTGATCGGCGGCCCCTATTTTCTGTGGCTGATACTGCGCGGCCGGAGGGCGTCATGATTCAGGCCGAAAATCTGGTTTATACCCTGCAGGGACGGCGTCTGACCGATAACGTCTCCCTGACGCTACCCGGCGGGGAGATCGTCGCCATTCTCGGCCCAAACGGCGCCGGAAAATCGACGCTGCTGCGCCAGCTCACGGGCTATCTGCGGCCGCACGGCGGACGATGCTCCCTGCTGGGTACGCCGCTGGAGGCGTGGTCGATAACCGCGCTGGCGAAGACCCGCGCCGTGATGCGGCAGAACGGGTATATGGCGTTTCCGTTCAGCGTGCAGGAGGTGATCCGCATGGGAAGGCACCCCTGGCGGACGCGCAGCTCCCATGATGAAACGGATCGCATTATGGCGCTGTGCGACTGCCGCGAGCTGGCCGCCCGCGACTATCGACAGCTCTCCGGCGGCGAGCAGCAGCGGGTACAGCTGGCGCGCCTGCTGATACAGCTCTGGGAGCCGATCCCGTCGCCGAAATGGCTGTTTCTGGATGAGCCCACTTCCGCCCTCGATATTCACCACCAGCAGCATCTTTTCCGCCTGCTGCGCAGGCTGGTGCGCGAACGGCAGTTCAACGTCTGCTGCGTCCTGCACGATCTTAATCTCGCCGCCCGCTATGCCGACCGCGTGGTGCTGATGGATAAGGGGCGCGTCGTCGATAGCGGCAGTCCGCAGGCGGTTATGCAGCAGCGGGCGCTGAAAGACCTCTACGGGGCGGATATCACGGTAATTAAAGAGTCTGAAAATCAAACGCCGCTTATCATTCTTGACCATTAAGCGCAGGGGGATTCCGGCTTCGGAGCTCCCCTTCATTGCCATGATGATTCAGTATTTCATTACAGCAAGAAATTTATCGACATAAAATATAAAGCAAGTTTTTATATAACCCTGACTTATTAACTAGCAACACCTCGGAAAAATATAATATTCACTGATGCCTGGAACGAACGGCAGACGGAATAATAGGTGTTCGAATGGATACGACAGAAGAACTGAACGGAACCCACTTCTAACACGGACAATTTTGTGATGAACTGGGGATCGCCATTGAGTCAGGTGCCGCTATTCTTGCTGGTCAACCGTGGTTAAAAACAAGAGCTAAACCCGGAGAAGCGATAAAAGGCACGAGTGTTGTTTCCAGATACGGGAGAATAATTTTGAGAAATGCCCGAACGCCATTTGGCATCAGAGTTCCTGGGCCCGTCGGCGTGAGAATGCGTAAAACGAATAACCTTGCTGTGGCTATCGCTCGCTATATTCCCTGGTTAGGTTGGATAGGTCTTGTAAATTCAATTTACCAGACAGCAAGAAAAACTCAGGAAAAATACAACCTCATAGCCCGCCCGAAGCATCGTATACGGTGGACATCCTTTTGATGGATCCCATATCGGAAGAGGTGCTGACGCTTTTCAGGAAAGAGATCTCAGGATATTTAGACGGCGGCTGGAACGAGATTCCTTTGGAGCTCGACGATGATTTGTTTGATGCTCCCGGCGACGACCTCCACGACGCTTTGGATAAATTTGAGGATCGGTTTAATGTCGATCTATCTGCTGTCAAATGGTCATCTTATTTTGCATGGGAAAACGCGCCGCGACTAACGCGGTGGTTTAAGGCTAAGCGCGAGGACGTGGAGAGAACCCGCAAGCCTTTAACCATAAGAATGTTTGCCGAATCAGCCAAAGCGGGTAAATGGCTGTTCGACTGAATAAGTTATTTACTGCAAATAACTCCCCCATTCGAGGAGAGTCAATCACGCCAGCCGACTCAGAATATCTGGAATTCCACTTCTTTAGATGTCCTTACGTACCCGCGCTGTCGCACCGGAACACTGGCATCAACCTAAACGATAAAACGCCTTGACCTTCCCCTTGCTGGAAGGTTTAACCTTTATCACAGTCAGCTCATCCACGTAATAAAGGAGTTTGTTATGTCACAAACCATCGACCTGACGCTCGATGGCCTCACCTGCGGCCACTGCGTCAAACGCGTAAAAGAGAGCCTGGAGCAGCGTCCTGACGTTGAGCTGGCGGAGGTCACCACGACCGAAGCCCACGTCACCGGTAGCGCCAGCGCTGAAGCGCTCATCGACACGATTCAGAAAGCCGGATACGGTGCGGAGCTCAGCCACCCAAAGGCTAAACCGCTGGCGGAATCAACACTCCCGTCGGAAGCACTGACAGCGGCCTCTCCTGCGCTTCCGGCAGCCCATGATACCGACGACAGTCAACAGCTGCTGATCAACGGCATGAGCTGCGCCAGCTGCGTTTCCCGCGTACAGAAGGCGCTTGCCGCGGTACCGGGCGTCGCGCAGGCGCGGGTAAACCTGGCGGAACGCACTGCGCTGGTCATGGGCAGCGCGTCCGCCGCAGAATTAGTGCAGGCGGTGGAGAAGGCAGGCTACGGCGCCGAGGCTATCGAAGACGATCTGGAGCGCCGCGAGCGCCAGCAGGAAACCGCCATCGCCACCATGAAACGCTTCCGCTGGCAGGCGATCGTCGCCCTGCTGGTGGGCGTTCCGGTTATGGTATGGGGAATGTTCGGTGACAATATGATGGTCACCGACGACAACCGCTCGCTGTGGCTGGCTATCGGGCTTGTCACCCTGGCGGTGATGGTCTTTGCCGGTGGCCATTTCTACCGCAGCGCCTGGAAAAGCCTGAAGAACGGTACTGCCACCATGGATACGCTGGTGGCGCTGGGTACCGGGGTCGCCTGGCTCTACTCGATGAGCGTCAACCTGTGGCCACAGTGGTTCCCGATGGAAGCCCGCCACCTCTATTATGAAGCCAGCGCCATGATTATCGGCCTGATTAACCTCGGCCATATGCTGGAAGCGCGTGCACGTCAGCGTTCTTCTAAAGCGCTGGAAAAATTGCTCGATTTAACCCCGCCGTCAGCGCGGGTCGTCACCGACGAAGGCGAAAAAGATCTGCCGCTGGCGGAGGTTCAGGCAGGAATGACCCTGCGCCTGGCCACCGGCGATCGCGTCCCGGTCGACGGCGTGATTAGCCAGGGCGAAGCGTGGTTTGATGAAGCTATGTTGACCGGTGAACCAATACCGCAGCAAAAAGGCAACGGCGACGCCGTTCACGCCGGGACCGTGGTGCAGGACGGCAGCGTGCTGTTTACCGCCAGCGCCGTCGGCAGTCAGACCACTCTGGCGCGAATCATCCGTATGGTGCGCCAGGCACAAAGCAGTAAACCGGAAATTGGCCAACTGGCAGATAAAATCTCCGCCGTGTTCGTCCCGGCGGTGGTAGCGATTGCGCTGTTCAGCGCGGCGATCTGGTACTTTTTCGGCCCGGCGCCGCAAATCGTTTATACCCTGGTGATCGCCACTACGGTACTGATTATCGCCTGTCCGTGTGCGCTGGGGCTGGCGACGCCGATGTCGATTATCTCCGGCGTAGGTCGCGCAGCGGAATACGGCGTGCTGGTTCGTGATGCCGATGCCCTACAGCGAGCCAGCACCCTGGATACGCTGGTCTTTGATAAAACCGGCACCTTGACCGAAGGTAAGCCGCAGGTGGTGGCGATAAAAACCTTTGCCGCGATTGATGAAACAACCGCTCTGCGCCTGGCCGCCGCGCTGGAGCAAGGTTCCAGCCATCCGCTGGCACGGGCGATTCTCGATAAAGCCGCTAGCAACTCGCTGCCGGTGGTTAATAATTTCCGTACCCTGCGCGGTCTGGGCGTCAGCGGTGAAGCCGAAGGTTATAGCCTGCTGCTCGGCAATCAGGCGTTACTCAATGAGAACAATGTGCTGACCGCCGAAATAGAAAGCGAAATGACCGCCCAGGCTTCGCAAGGGGCAACGCCGGTGCTGCTGGCAGTCGATGGTCAGGCCGCGGCGCTGTTCGCCATTCGCGATCCGCTGCGCAGCGACAGCGTGGCGGCGCTGGCCCGCCTGCATCGCCAGGGCTACCGTCTGGTGATGCTCACCGGGGATAACCCGACCACCGCCAACGCCATTGCCAAAGAAGCGGGCATTGACGAGGTGATTGCCGGAGTACTACCGGACGGTAAAGCCGATGCCATTAAGCGTCTGCAAAGCCAGGGGCATCAGGTGGCGATGGTTGGCGACGGTATCAACGATGCACCTGCGTTGGCGCAGGCCGATGTCGGTATCGCCATGGGCGGCGGCAGCGATGTGGCCATTGAAACGGCGGCGATCGCTCTGATGCGCCATAGCCTGAACGGCGTCGCCGATGCGCTGGAAATTTCAAAAGCGACGCTGCGTAATATGAAGCAGAACCTGCTGGGAGCGTTTGTTTATAACTCGCTGGGCATTCCGATTGCCGCCGGGATCCTCTGGCCGCTGACCGGAACCCTGCTTAACCCGGTAGTCGCCGGAGCGGCAATGGCGCTTTCCTCAATTACGGTCGTGAGTAATGCTAACCGGTTGCTGCGTTTTAAGCCGAAATCATAAGGCAGATTCCGTTCACCATTATCCCGCAGAGGATGATCCCCTCGCCCCTTTGGGGCGAGGGTTAGGGTGAGGGGAAAAAGTGCACGCTGATGCCCTCACCCCGGCCCTCTCCCACCGGGAGAGGGCGAAAACCGCCCCGATTTTCTATTCGTGCTCGCGACCTGGATGCGGGGCCGGATAATCAAAGTCAACTTTGATCGATTCCGCGTAGCGGCTGTTCCATAGCTGACTGTAAAGCGCGTCCACGCGCTCTGTCATCGGCACGCTATTCAACACCAGCTCAAGGTTGCGTGAGTTATCAAAATAGCCCCCGCTCCAGTTGCTGGTTCCCACCCACGCCGTCGAACCGTCGATAGTCATCAGCTTACTGTGCACCACCCTCGCAAACGGGATAAATCCCCGACTGGCGGGAGGAATAGTCACTACCTTTAGCTGAACGTTAGGCACCAGCGACAGGCTCTTTAACCAGAACACATCCGGCTTTTTCAGATTCCAGCTGGCAACCATCAGTTCAACCTGCACGCCGCGAGCCGCCGCGCTGCGCAGGGCGTTATCAATGGGGGCATAGAAAGGTCTGTTTCCCTTCTCACCCCATGAGAGCGGCGCGTAGTCCATCACCTGCACTCGGATCCGCGACTTCGCATTGGCCAGCAGACGCGGCAGTTCAACCTGCGAATCGATCACCCCGCTCGGGTTGTAATCGCGCGGGCTGGCAACCAGATAATTGCCCTGCGGAGCCGACTCCAGCGCATGCCACGCTAGCTTCGGCACCGGTTTATTTTCTGCAAGCAGGGCCTGCGCCTGCCAGTCCTGATCGAAAATAGCCTGAATCTGCCGTACCGCTTGCGCATCGCTGATGCGTAAACCGGTTTCCTGAATCTGCTCCAGCGCGCGCCAGTCAAAATTCTGACTGCCGACAAAGGCTTCTTTACCATCCACCAACAGATACTTGGCGTGGACAATCCCGCCGGTCAGCCGATGGAACGGAATAATTCGCAGCTCCAGATTCGGGATCGTTTTCAGCGCCGCCAGCGTTTCCGGCGTCGACAGGCCAACGCCCTTCTCCTCCATCAGAAAACGAATTTTCACCCCGCGTTCACCGGCTGCCCGCAGATGATTCAGCACGCCGTCCAGCAGAGAGCCTTTTTCATTTGCCACGTAAAACTGCGCCACATCGATATGGCTGTGCGCCGCATCAAACATCTGCTGCCAGACTTCGGCAGCATTGCGCAAATCACTATCCTGTAGCGTGGTTTCCTGCGGTGCGTTATACACCAACTCATAACCCAGTATCGAAAACGCCGCCTGTGCGGGCAGACTTAGCAGTATCCAGGCACCCGCGACCAGGCTCATCAGGCGGCCTCCCGGCCACCCGCATCGACGATAATCAGGCATAGCGCTGCGCCTCACGACCTTCCCAGCGATTGCTGCCCTGCTCCGGACGACTAGCCGGACTTCCGGCGCGGATCAGCAGCACCTTCAGCAGTTCGTTAATGCGTTCCATGCGGCTTTGCAGGTAATTATTACCCACCAGGCACAGCAGCGCTATCGCAATCCCCAGGCCGGTGGCGTACAGCGCAGTGCCCATCCCAGCTGAAACCATGCTGGCATCAGAGACGCCCGAGGCGGAGAGCGCCTTAAAGGTATCCATAATCCCCAGAATCGTACCCAGCAGGCCAAGCAGCGGCGCGGCGGTGACGACGGTTTCGAGCATCCATAGCCCGCGCGACATCTGCGGTTTACTCAGCAAGTACTGAGCATCAATCAGATCGCTCATCGCTTCCCGGTCTTCCGCCATCTGCTTTTTCTCCAGCACCGGCAGAATAAGGGTCAGGGGAAGACTGCTACGACTGGTCAGCGCTTCCGGCAGGTCAGCCACGCGGCGGACCTCCGGCGTCAGCGCCTTCTCAAAGCGCTGCGCCTGACGCTGGGCCCACGAAAAATAGAGTCCGCGTTCCACCAGAATCACCACGGCGATCGCCAGCGCGGCATACATAACGTAGAAAATAATGTCGTGAATCAGGTTGGCATCCATCAAAGTGCCCTCCGGTTAATTAAAAGGTAGCTTCCAGCGAAACGCTAAAGGTGCGCTCTTCGCCGACGTTGTAATACGGGGTGCTGGCCCTCACGCCGTCGTAAGGTGCCGCGTTAAAGGTCGTCGAGCGTACGGAGGTCAGGTACTGTTTATCGAACAGGTTATCGATGCCAAAACGCAGGGTGGCATTTTTGACAATCTTTTTATCCACCGGCAGATGAACGCCTGCGGAGATATCAAACACCGTGCGCCCGGCGATTTTTTCATCGTTGGTCAAATCGCCATAGAACGAGCTAACGTATTTGCCGCCAAAGCTGCCGTAATAGAGGCCATCGTCATAACCCAGCGACGCGTTGAGCATGTTTTTCGGTACGTTCGGCACCGTTTTGCCCGCCGTTGGCAGCGGATGACCGCCGTTGCTGACAATGTCATCCTTTTGTTCGGAATGGGTGTAGGTGTAAGAGGTGTAGTAGTTGAAGTTGTACGGTAGCTTACCGCTCCACTCCAGCTCTACGCCTTTGCTTTCGACGCTGCCGATATTCATCATTTCGTAGTCGCCGTCCGCATTGGTGGTCGAAATCTGACGGTCGGTATAGCGCATGTAGAAAAGTGTCGCGCTCAGCAGCATATCTTCACGCTGGAAACGCCAGCCCAGCTCGTGGTTCCAGCTCAGCTCCGGCTTGGTGTTGATTGAATCGCCGACGTTGTAGAGCACGTAGTTTGGCGGCGTACGCATGTTGCGAGTCAGGTTATAGAACAGTTGGTTTTCCATATCCGGCTTATAGCTGATGCTAAAGTTCGGCAGGAATTCATGGTAGGTCGCATTACGTTTTTCCGGGGCGTTATACAGACTGCCTTTGTTATCGCCTTTACGTTCGACGTACTGATACGCCAGCCCGCCCACCAGCGTCCAGTCCGGCGTCACAAACCAGGTATCCTGAATCCAAACCTTTTGCGCCGGAGTGACGGTGTACTGGTTACGGCCTTGCACCGTGTTGCCGTTGGCGTCCTTCACCTGATCGGAACCGCCCGGTTTACCGGAGACGTTCGCCAGGTTGCCGTCATCCTGAATGCTGATAAACGGCTGGGTCTGCGACTGGCGCGCTCGCTCATACCAGTAGCCGATATCCAGGCTGTGCTCGTCGTTAATGTCCCACTTAAGCTTGGTGGTGACGCCCGGTCGCCAGGTCTGGGTCCACGAAGGTCGGTAGTAAGTATTGGAACTTAAATTGCTCAGGTCGTACTGCCCGGCTTTATCAGAAGTATTCGACAGTACCGAGGCCGTTTGCCCGGTAAAGCTGCCGCCGTTACCCCAGTAGTAATAGGGCTGAACGGTCAACGCAAGGTTGTCGCGCAACTGCAATCTTTGTGAGAAAGAGAGAGTGAAGGTTTCAAACGGGTTACGGTTGAGCTTGTAATATTTGCTCAGCTGACCTTTGTTGTTATAGACCGGCGAGGTCGAGTAGTCCTGACGCGGGTCTTCGTCAAACTGCGCTTTGCTTAGAGTGTTGTAGTTGCTGTTATCCTGACGGTTGTACTTCATGATCAGGTTACTGCTGTTGCCGTTCCCGTCCTCATAAAGCGAGTTCATCTCGAACTTATCGGAATAGTTACGCCCTTCTCCGCGCCATTTTTTGGCTTCAGTGTGCGAGTAAGAGAGCCAGTTGCTGAAACCGTTGTATTCGCCGGTCTCCAGGCGGGCGAAAGTTTTGCTGAGATTATTGCTGCCCAGCGTTTGCTTGACGAAGCCGCCGAACTCTTTGGACGGGCGCTTTGTGACGAGACCAATGTTACCGCCGCTGGATCCGATATGCGGGCCGTCAGCTTCAGAAGACCCTTGAGTAACAAAGATCTGCTCAAGGTTTTCCGCATCGCCCAACAGGTTCGGATAGACCGCGTAGTTACCCGAGTCGTTAATCGGGATGCCGTCCATCGACAGACCGATTTGATCCGAGTTCATCCCACGCATGGTGTAGTCGATGCCGCTCAGGCCGCTGGCGTCATTACTGTTGACGTTCATACCTGGCGTATATTTCAGCATGTCGATGGCATTGCTGGCACCCTGCGCTTTATCCATCGCTTCTTTGGTCAAAGTGGAGCGCGCTTTGCTGCTGTCCTCCTGCACCATCAGACCGCCGCCGAGCGACTGCCCTTTGACGTTAATCTCCCCCACATCGCTACTTTCCGCCGCCAGCGAGGAACCCGATAACAATGCCGACACCACAGCTAATGCAATCCCAGAATAACGAAAGTTCTTCATTTCTTTTCCTATAAAAAACAAATGATTAATTAGGCTTTATGGCGCCTGATAATTAAACGTCGCGGTAAATCTTTTGCTTCTTTGGCCAGCAAAAGCCTCTTCAGGGAAGGGCTTCAGCTGGCTAATACTTTGTAAAGAGCTCAGCGCGGCGCGATTGAGCAGCATGCTCGGCGCTTTGTTGGCAATACCGGAAGCCAGCACTCTGCCGCTGCGGTCGACCTCCAGCCACACCTCAACGTTGCCCTGCGGACGTTCCAGCGAAGCCTGGCGGCCGCTCGGGTAGCGTTTGCGCTGCTCCAGCTCGCGGCGCAGCATCTGCAGATAGCCATTTTCCACCGCCTGAGCGTTCACTTTCGGCACCGGAGGAGAAGGCGGCGCGGCTGGTTTACTCACCACCGGGCTGCGCACGACGGCGGGCTGCGGAGCCACGCGCTCCTGCGGCTTCGCTGCTTTCTCCTGAACCGGTTTTGGCTTCGGCTTAGGTTTCGGCTTAACAACCGGCTTTGCCTGGATAATCGGTTCCGGGGCAGGAACGACGGGCTCAGCAATCGGCTCAGGTTCTGGCTCAGGTTGGGGTTCCGGCGGCGGCTCGGGCTGCGGTTCCGGGACAGGTTCTGGCTGCGGTGGCTCGGGTTCGGTCAGCGACAGTTCCATCACCGTATCGTCATAATGCGGCTTCACCTGCAGGACTGCCTGCTGGCTGACGAACAGTAAACATCCTGCGATGACTATCGCGGGTAACCAGCTAACAACGTGACGTGAGCGATAAAGCAGATACATATCACTGCTTCCGTGTGGCGATGGAAATGGAGAAGAAACCGCCCTGACGCAAGGTATCCATCACTGCGACCAGGCGTTCCACCGCAACCTCTTTATCGCTGTTGACGATAATGGTGGTGGTTTGGTTTTCCTGCTGCTGTTGCTTCAGGGTATTGACCAGCGCATCAAGAACCAGCGGCTGGCCATCCAGCTGCAGCTGATCACCGACGCCGAGGGTGATAATGGCTTTTTTCTGCGGCTTAAGCTGTTGGGCGCTGCTGGCTGACGGCAGTTGAGTTTTCAAGCCCAGAGCCGGGATCACATTCAGGCTAATCAGGACAAAGAAGACCAGTAAAAACATCATCACATCGATCATCGGGATCAGCTCGATATGGGCTTTATTCTTTTTAGGCTCACTCCAGTTACGCATGACACTCCCCCCCAAAATTGAAGGGGCCAATATAGAAGCGCTTTGTTTATCTTTCGTTACAGATTTTTTATTTTATTATCACAATTGAGCCTTTTTTGAGAAAAAAGCACCATTCACGACTTGCGCAACTAAAAATATATATTTGATTTTAGTGAATAATTACTATCAAAACGTCAGTGCAAGAATTGTAAAAAACCATAGCATCAATTTTTTTTGTTATTTTTATGACATTGAAAATGCATCTTCCGTCGCGTTCCCTTAGCCCTATTGCGCCTCTGCCCCCCACGCGCTAGCATGAGTTCTTCACTTTGCGGAGCGCGTATGGGCCTGTTAAACCGAATAAAAATGCTGTGGCGAGCCACCGTTGGCCCGTCTTATTCCTGGCCAGCACTGGATGTTACCCTCCCCGGCGGACGCTATCTGCATCTCGTCGGCAGCATTCATATGGGCACCCGCGATATGGCGCCCCCCCCGGCCAGGCTGCTGAAAAAAATTCGCCAGGCCGATGCGCTGATTGTGGAAGCCGATATTACCGGGAACGAAATGCCCTTCAGCAACCTCCCCTCTTATCCGCCGCTGGCCGAGCGCCTGAGTCCCGAACAGCTCGTTGAGCTGGAAGCCCGCGCCGCGGAGCTGGGGTTGGCAACCGCCCTCTTCGACAGCCAGCCGCTGTGGCAGGTTGCCATGGTGCTGCAGGCGACCCAGGCGCAAAAGCTGGGACTTCGTCCGGATTACGGGATTGATTATCAGCTGCTGATGACGGCGCGCGAAAGCCGCGTGCGGGTGATGGAGCTGGAGGGGACCGATAGCCAGATTGCGCTGCTGCGCGATTTGCCCGACGGCGGGCTGGCGCTGCTGGAAGACACGCTGACCCACTGGCGGACCAACGCGCGTCTTCTACAGGTGATGATCGGCTGGTGGCTGGAGCAGCCGCCGGCAACAGGGGCGACCTCGCTACCCACAACCTTTAGTCAGTCGCTGTACGATGTTCTGATGCATCAGCGCAACCTCGCCTGGCGCGAGACGCTGCTGGCTCTGCCTCCGGGGCGCTACGTTGTCGCCGTCGGCGCACTGCATTTATACGGTGAAGGGAACCTGCCTGATATGCTGACGTAAAAAAATGGCCAATATTTCTATTGGCCCGTCAAAGAGGAATTTCATCATTATTATTATCCCGAGATTCGCACCTCGGATCGTTCGATTGTCGCTCAAAGTGACCATCACTGCCAATACTATTGCGCAAGATGATACTATTTTTTACACAATCATCAGGCGTATGCTTAACGTACATTAGACCGGTTGGTAAGAAGGATAGCGATGACTCCCGCCGTTAAGTTACTCGAAAAAAACAAAATTGCTTTTACGATCCACAGCTACGATCACGATCCCGGCGAAACCAATTTCGGCGACGAAGTGGTGCGCAAGCTCGGCCTGAACGCCGATCGGGTTTATAAAACGCTGCTGGTGGCGCTCAACGGGGATATGAAGCATCTGGCCGTCGCAGTCACTCCGGTTGCCGGTCAGCTGGATTTGAAAAAAGTGGCCAAAGCCCTGGGCGCGAAGAAAGTGGATATGGCCGACCCGATGGTGGCGCAGCGGGTAACCGGCTATCTGGTCGGCGGCATCAGCCCGCTTGGGCAGAAAAAACGCCTGCCGACGGTGATTGACGCCCCGGCGCAGGAGTTTGCCACCATTTATATCTCAGGCGGCAGACGCGGGCTGGATATCGAGCTGGCGGCCAGCGACCTGGCGAAAATCCTGGATGCTAAGTTCGCCGATATCGCGCGGCGCGATTAACCCCGGCTTTATCTCAGAGGACAATCCCGGAGGCGGCGCTTGGCGCGCCTTGTCCGGGCTACCAATCCACAGACGGCTGCAAACCCGTAGCCCGGTCAGCGTAAGCGCCACCGGGAAGAAGCAACGCCAGGCTATCTGGTACGGCACATTTCCCGGAGGCGGCGCTTGACGCGCCTTGTCCGGGCTACCAATCCACAGACGGCTGCAAACCCGTAGCCCGGTCAGCGTAAGCGCCACCGGGAAGAAGCAACGCCAGGCTATCTGGTACGGCACATTTCCCGGAGGCGGCGCTTGGCGCGCCTTGTCCGGGCTACAAAACCCAAACCGCACGGCCACGTAGCCCCGGTAAGCGTAAGCGCCACCGGGGAGTTTCAGACGTTACTGCCAGCTCACCTCGCCTTTCGGCTCAAACGCCGCCGCGTCGAGCGGGGAGTTCTTCTGGAGATACTCCTTCAGCACCTCAGCATCGATGAACCCGGTGTTGACGTAGCCCGGCTTAGCGTCGATGTGCGGATAGCCGTCGCCGCCGGTGCCGTTAAAACTCAGGGTCGCCATGCGGTAGGTTTTCGTCGGATCGACCGGCTGGCCTTTGATTTTCAAATCATTCAGCTTGCCGTCTTTCGCCACAAAGCTGACGTTGGCGAACTGCGGATAGGCCCCGGAATCAGGCTTCATCTGCGCCACGGCGGTGAGATACTCCGTCACCTCCTGGCCGTTCATATCGACATACACCAGCACGTTGCCGAACGGCTGCACCTTCATCACGTCTTTATAGGTAATATCCCCGGCTTCGATGGAGTCGCGAATACCGCCGCCGCTCATCACCGCAAAATCGGCGCCGCTGCGCGCCATCTGCGCCGCCAGCAGAAGCTGTCCCATATTGGTCTGCACGAAGCGCACCTTGCTACGATCGCCCTCAAGATGGCCGTTGACGCTGCCGATTTTCACCTGCAGCTGCGCTTTCCCCTTATTCTGGAACGGCGTCAGCAGCGACAGCATCTGCGCGTTTTCCGGGATCTGCGGCGTATAGAGCACGCGTTCGCTCTGGCCATTGTCGTAGGTCACCTTTTTCTTCAGGTTGACCGGGATCAGCTGATAGTGCACCAGCTTCATTTCGCCGTTGCGGAATTCAAAATCCGCGCGGCCCACGTATTTACCCCATTCGTGCGCCTGGACTATCCAGATACCGTTTTGCCTGTCCGGCGCGCACGGCGTACCGGGAACATAATCCACCTGCTTTTTATTCTCCGCCGCCATGCATACCGGATCCTGCGAATGGCCGCCGACGATCATCGCCAGCGCTCCGGCAGGGAGGCTGCGCGCCATCGCCACATCGCCCGGGGCATTCGAACCGTGAGCGCCGTTGTCATAATGGCCCATATGGGTCGTAGCCAGAATGACGTCCGGCTTTTCATTCTGCTGCAGCTCCTGAATCACCAGCTTCGCTTCTTCCGCCGGGTTGCGGAATTCAATATCGGTGAAGTACTCCGGGTTGCCAATTTTCGCCGTATCGTCCGTCGTCAGGCCAATCACCGCGATATTCAGCCCGCCGCGCTTAAACAGGGCCCAGGGCTTAAACAGGCGCTCACCGGTGCTTTTCTGGTAAATATTGGCCGACAGGAACGGGAATTTAGCCCACTTCTCCTGCTGGCGCAGCACGCTGAGCGGATTATCGAACTCATGGTTACCTACCGCCATGGCGTCGTAGCCCACCAGGTTCATGCCGCGAAAATCAGGTTCCGCATCCTGTAAATCAGACTCCGGAACCCCGGTATTAATATCGCCGCCGGATAGCAGCAGCACGCTGCCGCCCTCGCTGGCCACCTCTTTACGAATACCGTCCACCAGCGTTTTTTGCGCCGACAGACCGTATTCACCGTAATCGCTACGCCAGAAATGTCCGTGATGATCGTTGGTATGCAGGATGGTGATTTTATAGGTTTTATCCTGCTCATAGGCCTGCGCTGACAGGCTTCCCAGCGATAGCGCCGCCAATAACGCCAGCGCCACGCCCTGTTTCACAAATTGCATCTTTCACTCCCTGATTTAATAACAAGTGCCGAAAGTATAGCGAGTTAAGCCATTAGACAAATATGTTTTCAGAATTGCGGCTTCCTTCAAACCTTAGGCGCAGGTATGTTAGTCAGATAATAATTCCACCTGCATCCTCTAATAAGAACCTTTAAGCGAATCTATGGCAATGAATCAAACCGCTCAACCCTTATCCGGCTCCGCTGCGCCGCCGCAAAAAGCACGCACCTCGTTTCGCATTCTGGGGGCTATCAGCCTTTCCCACCTGCTGAACGATATGATCCAGTCGCTGATCCTCGCGATCTACCCGCTGCTACAGTCGGAGTTTTCCCTCTCCTTTGTGCAGATCGGCATGATCACCCTCACCTTCCAGCTCGCATCTTCGCTCCTGCAGCCGGTGGTGGGCTATATAACCGATAAGCACCCGATGCCGTGGTCGCTGCCCGTTGGCATGTGCTTTACCCTCTGCGGGCTGGTGCTGCTGGCGCTGGCGGGAAGCTTTGGCACGGTGCTGCTGGCCGCCGCGCTGGTCGGTACCGGCTCCTCGGTCTTCCATCCGGAATCTTCTCGCGTAGCGCGCATGGCCTCCGGCGGACGCCACGGCCTGGCGCAGTCGCTGTTCCAGGTTGGCGGAAACTTTGGCAGCTCGCTGGGCCCGCTGCTGGCGGCGGTCATCATTGCCCCTTACGGCAAAGGCAACGTTGCCTGGTTCGTGCTGGCCGCGCTGCTGGCTATCGTTGTGCTGTCGCAAATCAGCCGCTGGTACGCCGCGCAGCATCGGATGAACAAAGGTAAACCTAAGACCGTTATCGCCAATCCGCTGCCCAAAAATAAAGTTATTCTGGCGGTAAGCATCCTGCTGATGCTTATTTTCTCGAAATACTTCTATATGGCGAGCATTAGCAGCTATTACACCTTTTATCTGATGGATAAGTTTGGCTTGTCGATCCAAAACGCGCAGATTCACCTGTTTATTTTCCTGTTCTCGGTTGCCGCAGGAACGGTGATTGGCGGGCCTGTTGGCGATAAAATCGGGCGGAAATACGTGATTTGGGGCTCTATCCTTGGCGTAGCGCCGTTTACCCTTATTTTACCCTACGCCACCCTCGAGTGGACGGGGATTTTGACCATGATAATTGGTTTTATCCTCGCATCGGCGTTTTCTGCCATTCTGGTTTACGCCCAGGAGCTATTACCAGGCCGAATTGGTATGGTTTCCGGCCTGTTCTTCGGCTTTGCATTCGGAATGGGCGGCCTGGGAGCCGCGGTGCTGGGGCTGTTAGCCGATCACACCAGTATCGAGCTGGTCTATAAAATCTGTGCTTTCCTGCCTCTGCTCGGCATATTGACGATATTCCTCCCTAACAATCATCAAAAAGCGTGATTATACGGCAGCCAAAGTGAAACTTTGTCTGCCGTCATCCCTTACCCCATCAGGCTCGCCCCAGCATTACCTACCCCTGTTTTCCGATCTGTGCTTTTTTGCGGGCTAATTCCAGTTTTCAGCAGAATTCAATAATTATTCATAAACAAAACGGCTAAAAGTGTCATAAACTATTACTCAGTTTTTTAGGTTTATGCACCCTATCATTCGAGTTGCATCAGGGCCGTGAGCAGGATGAATCCTCGAAGCTAACGCCGAGGCAGCCTGAAGGATGAGGTGCTTAATACCGAAAATGGATTGGCTCACCACATGCAAGGAGACGGAATGCACCACGCAACACCGCTTATCACCACCATTGTCGGCGGGCTGGTCCTCGCTTTTATTTTTGGCATGATCGCCAATAAGCTACGTATTTCTCCACTGGTGGGCTACCTGTTAGCGGGCGTACTCTCCGGCCCCTTTACCCCGGGTTTTGTTGCTGATACTAAGCTGGCGCCAGAGTTGGCCGAGCTTGGGGTCATTTTGCTGATGTTCGGCGTCGGTCTGCATTTCTCTTTAAAAGATTTAATGGCGGTAAAGTCGATAGCCATCCCCGGCGCGATTGCCCAGATAGGCGTGGCAACGCTGCTAGGTATGGCGCTTTCAGCGATACTGGGCTGGTCGCTGATGACCGGTATCGTTTTTGGTCTGTGTCTTTCTACCGCCAGTACCGTGGTGCTGCTGCGCGCGTTGGAAGAACGCCAGCTTATTGATAGCCAGCGAGGGCAAATCGCCATCGGCTGGCTGATCGTCGAAGATTTAGTGATGGTGCTGACGCTGGTCCTGCTGCCCGCCGTCGCCGGAATGACGGAAAAAGGCGACGTCGGCCTGGCGTCGCTGGCCGTGGATATGGGCATCACTATCGGTAAAGTCGTCGCCTTTATCGCTATTATGATGCTGGTTGGCCGCCGCCTGGTGCCGTGGATTTTGTCGCGCAGCGCCGCGACCGGCTCGCGCGAACTGTTTACGCTTTCGGTGCTGGCGCTGGCGCTCGGGATTGCCTTCGGCGCGGTTGAGCTGTTTGACGTCTCCTTTGCCCTCGGCGCCTTTTTCGCCGGCATGGTGCTGAACGAATCCGAGCTCAGCCACCGCGCTGCCCACGATACGCTGCCGCTGCGCGATGCGTTCGCGGTGCTGTTCTTTGTTTCCGTTGGCATGCTGTTTGACCCGATGATCCTGCTGGAACAGCCGCTGGCAGTGCTGGCAACGCTGGCCATTATCATCTTCGGGAAGTCGGTGGTGGCTTTCTTCCTCGTGCGGATGTTCGGCCACTCCCCGCGCACCGCGCTGACTATCGCCGCCAGCCTGGCGCAAATCGGCGAGTTCGCCTTTATCCTCGCCGGGCTCGGCATGGCGCTGGATCTGCTGCCGCAGGCCGGGCAGAACCTGGTGCTTGCCGGGGCGATTATCTCCATTATGCTCAACCCGGTGCTGTTCGCGCTGCTGGAAAAATACCTCGATAAAACCGAAACCCTCGACGAGCAAACCTTCGAAGAGGTGCTGGAAGAAGAGAAACAAATTCCGGTCGATATCTGCAATCACGCGCTGCTGGTCGGCTTTGGCCGCGTCGGCAGCCTGCTCGGCGAGAAGCTGATGGCGCAGGGTATTCCGCTGGTGGTTATCGAAACGTCGCGCACCCGCGTGGACGAGCTGCGCGAACGCGGCATCCGCGCGGTGCTGGGCAATGCGGCAAACGAAGAGATTATGAATCTGGCGCATCTGGACTGCGCCCGCTGGCTGTTGCTGACCATCCCTAACGGCTACGAGGCGGGAGAAATCGTTGCCTCTGCGCGCGAGAAGTGCCCGAACATCGAGATTATCGCCCGCGCGCACTATGATGACGAAGTGGACTATATTGTCGAACACGGCGCGAACCAGGTGGTCATGGGCGAGCGCGAAATCGCCCGCGCCATGCTGCTGCTGCTGGAAACGCCGCCGGCGGGTGAAGTGGTCACCGGCTAAGCTCTGACGCCCTCTCGCCTCGGCTGAGGGCGCGCTCCTGTCCTGTCTAACGGTTTCCCTCCCCCTGCGGCGAGGGAAACGCGCCTAGCGCTCCCAGTACGCCTCTTCGAGGCTGTCTTCCCGCTCCGGCAGCCCGCGGGTTAAACGCGGCGAGTGCTGATTCAGTACCTGATAGCTCACGCGGTTCGCGTATTTGCACACCTGCGCCAGGGATGAGTAGGTCAGCCACTTGCACTTGTGCTTGCTGGAGTTGGGGACGTTATTGCGGTGGTAGTTGTTGGCCGTGATATCGTGCAGCAGCGCCGCCAGCGCGCCGTCGCCGGCACCGTTGGTATTCATGATTTTCTCAGGCCCGCCCATGTACGGGGCGATGTGGGAGTAGATACGCAGCGGGTTTTGACAATCCTGATGGCGCATCGCGCGGCTGAACTCATACTGATTAAACTCGGCAATGGCTCCCGGCAGCAGCGGGTGCTGGGTTTTACGTTTCGCCTCGTCTTCGGTGAAGCTGGCCATATACAGGCCCGAAGGCCCGGCGGTGCATAGCACCAGATCAACCCACTCCAGCGCCTTATCTGAGGCCAGCAGCGGATCGGCAAGCCCGGTCAGCGCCTCGGCCTCTTCTTCGTTCATCGCCAGAATCGAGACATTTTCCTTCAGGAAGGTTTGCCACCACTGCGGGTTGTCGGCAATGACGTATTTGGTGCCCAGCGTCAGCACCACCGGCACGTCGTGTTTTTTCGCATACTCAATCGCTTTCATCGTGGCGTCCGGCATCGGTTCACCGGGCTTGCAGCGCACCAGATAAGAGGTCAGGACCAGCGCTGAAGCGCCGGCAATCACCTCTTCCGGGATACTTTCCGGGCGCAGCTTATTCATATGCCCGGGGCTGATGGCGAAGGTGCGTTCGCCGGAGTCGCCGATCAGGGTAAAGCAGCGGCCGATCGCCCCGTCCACGCCCTGAAGATAGTTAAGATCGGTACGGCTGGAGGTATTACAAAGATAGCGATAGGCGTAGCCGCCGATGTCGATATTGCTGCACATCACGCCAAGCAGAACCGAGCGATCGTCCGCCAGCACCGAATAGTTGTGCATGGTATTGCCGATAGTGCCACCGGCAAACTGATGGGTGATCAGATCGTTATGCAGCAGATCCTGATAAAGCGCCTCGGCGATATCATCTTCAATCACCAGCGAATGTCCGGCGCTCAGGCCGTAGCGCTCGATAAACGCCTCATCCACTTTCGCTTCGATATCTACCAGCGTCTGATCGATGCCGACCACCCAGGAAATAGCGGATTCATTTTCCGGCTGAATTTGCTGCAGCAGCGGATCGCGGGCGTTGACGGGAAAGTAGTGTTTAGATTTGCGTTTACCGGGAAATTTCATAGTGGTGGTTTAGTGGCAGTGGACAGGCGGGGAATAGTAGCATATTCCCCGTGCCGCAAGCGATTAGCGATACGCTGCCGTCAGGTTAACCATCATTTCAATATGCGCTGCGTCGGCGTTGAGAGCGGGAATATATTCATATTTCTGCCCGCCGGCCTCGAGGAAGAACTCACGGTTCTGCACGGCAATCTCTTCCAGCGTCTCCAGGCAGTCGGCGGAAAAGCCGGGACAGATAACCTGGACGTGCTTCACGCCCTGCTCGCCCAGCATTTTCAGCGTCTCGTCGGTATACGGAGTCAGCCACGGCTCGCGGCCAAAGCGCGACTGGTAGGTCATCATCACCCGGTCGGGAGAGAGATCCAGCGCGGAGACCAGCTCACGGGTGGTATCGCGGCAGCGCTGCGGGTAGACATCCCCTTCGCGGGCGTAGCGTTGCGGAATACCGTGATAAGAGAGCAGCAGCACGTCCGGCTCGCCGTGTTCGGCAAACGAAGCGCGAACGCTGGCGGCCAGCGCCGTAATATAGTCCACGTCGTCGGCGTAATCACGGATAAAGGAGACTCCCGGGATCGCCCGCTTTTTGCCGAGGATCCGCGCCAGCTCATCCCATACCGCCGCCACGGTGGAACAGGAGTACTGGGGATAGAGCGGCAGCACCACGATATGGTCAACGCCCTGGGCCAGCAGCTCATCCACCGCGCTTTCCAGCGAGGGTGAACCGTAGCTCATCCCCAGCGCCACCGGCGTTTCCACCAGTCGGGCGGCCAGCGCCTGCTGCTGCTGACGGCTGTAGACCATCAGCGGCGAGCCCTCTTCCATCCAGACCGACTGGTAAAGCTTCGCCACCCTCGGGGAGCGCAGGGGGAGGATCGCACCGCGCAGCAGCGGCCACCACAGCAGACGAGGCGTATCAACGACCCGTTTGTCGCTCAAAAATTGTCGCAGATAGCGCTTCACCGCGTCGGGCGTGGGCGCATCGGGAGTGCCTAAATTGGCCAGCAAGATACCTGTTTTCGTCTGATGCATTACCGCCTCTTAACCATTTGAATCGCAGCCAATTGTAGCTGAAATGGCGCTAAACGGAACCAATCATAGAAAAAGGTAGAATGAGAGGTGTTCTCACCCCGTAATGACGGGATGAGAATGCACGGGATTAGCCGAGGATTTTTTCCAGCTCAACGCGAACTTCAGCCACGGCTTTGGTGCCGTCAACTTTGGCGTATTGGGTGTTGCCCGCCTGCGCTTCTTTCTGGTAGTAGCCGATCAGCGGCGCGGTCATCTGATGGTATTCCACCAGGCGCTTACGCACGGTCTCTTCCTGATCGTCTTTACGGGTGCTCAGCTCTTCGCCGGTCACGTCGTCTTTGCCTTCAACTTTCGGCGGGTTGAATTTGATGTGGTAAACACGGCCGGAAGCGGCGTGGACGCGGCGACCGATGATGCGATCGACGATCAGCTCGTCCGGCACGTCAAACTCAAGGACGTAATCGACGGCGATGCCCGCTTCTTTCATGGCGTCAGCCTGAGGAATGGTGCGCGGGAAACCGTCGAGCAGGAAACCGTTGCGGCAATCTTCCTGGGTAATACGCTCTTTCACCAGCGCAATCACCAGCTCATCGGTCACCAGCTTGCCGGCGTCCATAATGTCTTTGGCTTGCTTACCCAGCTCAGAGCCAGATTTCACAGCCGCGCGCAGCATATCACCGGTAGAGATTTGCGGAATACCGTATTTCTCCATGATGAACTGAGCCTGAGTTCCTTTACCCGCGCCCGGAGCGCCAAGCAGAATAATACGCATTACGAAAATCCCCTCAAAAGTCGATTCTATTTTTCAAAAACGCTAAACCATACCACCAGAACGCAGATGGCTCAAGGAAGGCAGAACGGCTGAAACGGTTAATGGTCAGTTTATTTTGGCTGAAGAGGGTATTTCAGAAGGTTTGAGGCAGATACCCTCCCCCGTTTTGGGAGAGGGTATTGAGGGCAGAAGTTAGGATGCCAGCAGCTGGTTCATGCGGCGGATAAACTGGTTAGGATCTTCCAGCGTACCGCGCTCGGCCAGCAACGCCTGATCGAGCAGCAGCTCAACCCATTCGCCAAACTGAGCGTCATCCTGGGTATCCGCGGCGCGTTTAACCAGCTGATGAGCCGGGTTTAGTTCAAAGATGTACTTCACTTCCGGCGCCGCCTGGCCCGCAGCGGCGAACAGCTTCGCCATCTGGGTGCTCATCTCATCCGCATCGGTGGTGACGATGGCCGGCGTATCGGTCAGACGGTGGGTCAGGCGGACCTCTTTCACCCGCTCGCCCAGCAGCGTTTTCACGCGATCAACGAACGGCTCCAGCGCCTTTTCGGCCTCTTTGGTGCTTTCATCGACTTCATCCGCCAGCTTATCCAGCGACTCGTCGGTCTTGGCTACCGACTGGAACGCCTTGCCGTCGGACTCGGTCAGATAGCTCATCATCCACTCGTCAATGCGGTCAGAGAGCAGCAGCACTTCGATGCCTTTCTTACGCAGCAGCTCAAGGTGCGGGCTGCTCTTCGCGGCGGCGTAGCTGTCGGCGGTGATGTAGTAAATCTTCTCCTGCCCTTCTTTCATGCGGGAGACGTACTCTTCCAGCGACACGGTCTGCGCGGCGGAGTCGGTATGCGTGCTGGCGAAGCGCAGCAGCTTAGCGATGGTCTGCTGGTTCGCAGCGTCTTCCGCCGGGCCCTCTTTCAGCGCCAGGCCGAACTGCTGCCAGAAGGTCTGATATTTTTCGGCATCGTCTTTCGCCAGCTTTTCCAGCATCTGCAGCACGCGCTTGCTCAGCGCGCTGCGCAGGTTGCGGGTGACGCTACTATCCTGCAGGATTTCGCGCGATACGTTCAGCGGCAGGTCGTTGGAATCAACGAGGCCGCGGACGAAGCGCAGGTAGTTAGGCATGAACTGCTCGGCGTCGTCCATGATGAAGACGCGCTGAACGTACAGCTTCAGGCCATGTTTATGATCGCGGTTCCACATATCCCACGGCGCCTGGGACGGGATATACAGCAGGCTGGTGTACTCCTGCTTCCCTTCAACGCGGTTGTGGCTCCAGGTCAGCGGGTCGCTATAGTCGTGGGCAATGTGCTTATAGAATTCGTGGTATTCGTCGTCTTTAATTTCCGACTTATTGCGGGTCCACAGCGCCTGCGCCTTGTTGATTTTCTCCCAGGAGATAACGGTTTCACCGTCAACTTCTTCCCGTTTTTCAATCTCTACCGGCAGCGCGATATGGTCGGAGTATTTGCTGATGATCGAGCGCACGCGCCAGTCGTTGAGGAAATCATCCTCGCCTTCGCGCAGATGCAGCGTTATCTCAGTTCCGCGATCGGCCTTGGTGATATCGGCAACGGTGTAGTCGCCTTCGCCGGCGGACTCCCAGAATACGCCGTTTTCAGCGCTGTCGCCCGCGGCACGCGTGCGTACGGTGACCTTATCGGCAACGATAAACGCGGAGTAGAAGCCGACGCCAAATTGACCGATCAGCTGGCTGTCTTTTGCCTGATCGGAGCCCATCGATTCGAGGAACGATTTGGTGCCGGATTTGGCAATCGTCCCGAGATGATCGATAACCTCGTCGCGATTCATCCCGATGCCGTTGTCGGCGATGGTCAGGGTGCGGTCGTCTTTGTTAAAAGAGACCCGTACGCGCAGCTCACCGTCGCCCTCGTAGAGATCCGGCTGCGACAGCGCACGAAAGCGCAGCTTGTCGGCCGCATCGGAGGCGTTGGAAATAAGCTCGCGCAGGAAGATTTCTTTATTGGAATAGAGAGAGTGGATCATCAGGTGCAGAAGCTGTTTTACTTCTGACTGAAAACCGCGAGTTTCTTGTCCTTTCATCTAGCTTAACCTCAACAATGCCATGTTTAATGGTAAAAAAACCGTTGAGTGTGAGATGGGGACGGGAGGAAAAGTTTTCAAGCAACGGCCGCGAAAAATGCCCGAATGCGCGAAATAATTCAGGCTGCGGGCGACGCACGCCAACAGCCTGAATGTCGGACTAAAGCCGGATCTTATGCCGTCCGGCGAGGGAGTGCGACAGCGTGGTGCCGTCAACCATCTCCAGCTCGCCGCCAACCGGCACGCCGTGGGCGATTCGACTGGCCTCGACGCCGTACTGCGCGCAGAGTTCGGCAATGTAGTTCGCGGTCGCTTCGCCTTCCACCGTTGGGTTGGTGGCGAGGATCACTTCCTGCATCGATTCGTCACGCAGCCGCTGCTCCAGGCGGTCAAGCCCGATGTCATCCGGTCCAATCCCGTCAAGCGGCGACAGGTGGCCCATCAGGACGAAGTAGCGGCCGGAAAACTGCCCGGTCTGCTCGATGGCATAGATGTCCGCTGGACTCTCCACCACGCAGATCTGCCCGTTCTCCCGGCGGCGCGGATTGCTGCAAATATTGCACACCTCCTGCTCGGTGAAGGTGCGGCAATCGGCACAGTGGCCGATTTCCGACATGGCGCGCGTCAATGACTGCGCCAGACGCATCCCGCCGCTGCGATCGCGCTGAAGTAGCGTAAACGCCATGCGCTGCGCCGACTTTGGGCCAACGCCCGGCAGACAGCGCAGTGCTTCCATAAGCTGAGTTAACAGCGGGCTGGTTTGCATCAGAACGGCATCTTAAAGCCAGGCGGCAGCTGCATACCGGAAGAGACGGAGGCCATTTTCTCTTTCTGGGTCTCTTCAATGCGGCGAGCCGCATCGTTGAAGGCCGCAGCCACGAGGTCTTCGAGCATATCTTTGTCATCTTCCAGCAGGCTTGGGTCGATCTCCACGCGACGGCAGTTGTGCGCGCCGTTGATGGTGACTTTTACCAGCCCTGCGCCGGATTCACCGGTCACTTCCAGCCTGGCAATCTCTTCCTGCATCTGCTGCATTTTGTCCTGCATCTGCTGGGCCTGCTTCATCAGGTTACCCAGGCCGCCTTTTCCACCAAACATAGGCTTCTCTCTCAGTAGGTCATCGTTAAGGATGATGATGGCAAGTCGAACTTGTCATCAAATGGGGCGAATACTCTCTTCATCCAGGTCTGCATCGAAGAATCGACGCAGCGTCTGGATGTTGTTATCCGCAATAATCGCTTCACGCGCCTGCGTGAGCTTCTCTTCATAAATTGCCTGCCGCCACTCCAGCGGCGTGCGCATCGCAGGATTATCGTCTTCCACGATGGTCAGTTCAACCGCTGCGCCGTATAAAACGCCGAGCGCTTCCGCCAGCTTTTGCTGCGCGCCAGCGGAGTTGAGATGCCGCTGGCTCGGACGCAGATGCAGGCAGATACGGTTACCGTCCTGCTCTTTCCACGCGTTGAGCGCCACCTGCTCGACCAGCTTCGGCACCGCAAGCTGGTTAACTTCCGCCGCCCAGCTATCGCGTTCGACCGCTTCAGCGGCAAGCTTTACCGCCAGCTCCGGGGTTTTCTCATGCTCCAGCGCTTTCTTCAGCGCCTTCGGCGTGGCGACTTCTTCCTTCACCGTTTCGACGACGGTCGTCGATTTCCAGCGATAGGCTTCTTTCTTCGTCGGGGCCTGCTCCAGCGCCGCTGCAGCAGGTCGGGCCTGCACGCGCTCGGTAATCGAACTCAGACGCTCCAGCGCAGCGTTATTCACCGGCCGCGCGCGGGATGCGGCTGCCGGTTCACTCTTTTTTGGGCTGGGTGCTCCCTGATTACGCTGCAGATGGCTCCGCGCCGCCAGTACCTGGCTGGTGTTCTGCGGCAAATTCTGCGGCGGCGCCTGAACCGGCGGCGCCGCTGCGGGCTGCGGAGGTGCGGCGGCGATGGTCTGCACCGGCCGGACCTCCGGCTCGGGCAGCGGCTTATGCGGATGGAAAGCCAGCGCGCGCAGCAGGGTCATCTCAACGCCCATGCGCCGGTCAGGGGCATAAGGCAGCTCTTTACGGCCAATCAGCAGCGTCTGATAGTATAGCTGTACATCGGCAGGCGGGACGGTGCGCGCAAGCTCGCGCATGCGCTGCTCTATCGCGGCCATATCGGCGCCCAGCGCCGAGGGCGACAGCTGTACCATCGCGATGCGGTGCAGCAGGCTCTGCATCTCGACCAGCAGCGCCTCCCACTCAACGCCGCGCGACGCAGCCTCGTTAACGCCGGCCATCACCCGCTCGCCGTCGGCGGCTACCAGCGCCTCAATTAATGAGAGCGCCTGGTCGTCGTCCAGGGTGCCAAGCATCGCGCTGACCGACTCCGTCGTCAGGCGACCATCACCGCTGGCAATGGCCTGATCGGTGAGGCTCAGGGCGTCACGCAGGCTGCCGTCCGCCGCACGCGACAGCAGCTGCAGCGCGCGGGATTCAAAGGTAATCTGCTCTTCGCCGAGGATATGCTCAAGCTGATGGCGGATCTGCTCGACGTCCAGCGCCTTCAGATGGAACTGAAGGCAGCGCGACAGGATCGTCACCGGCAGCTTTTGCGGATCGGTGGTGGCCAGCAGGAATTTGACGTGTGCGGGCGGCTCCTCCAGCGTCTTTAACAACGCGTTGAAGCTGTGGCGCGACAGCATGTGGACTTCATCAATCAGGTAGACTTTGAAGCGGCCACGGGCTGGCGCGTACTGAACGTTATCCAGCAGATCGCGGGTATCTTCGACTTTCGTCCGCGAGGCGGCATCGATCTCTATCAAATCGACGAAGCGCCCCTGCTCTATTTCACGGCAGTTGTCGCACACGCCGCACGGCGTGGCGGTGATGCCGGTTTCACAGTTCAACCCTTTTGCCAGCAGGCGCGCAATGGAGGTTTTACCCACCCCGCGGGTGCCGGAAAAGAGATAAGCGTGATGGATGCGCCCTAACGACAAGCCGTTCGCCAGTGCGGTCAGCACATGTTCCTGGCCGACGACGTCAGCAAAGGTTTGTGGGCGCCATTTACGGGCTAAGACCTGATAACTCATGGGCTGGCTCTGAAACGCTGGAAGGTGAAATCACGAAGGGGCCATGCTATCACAGCCCCGCCGGATCGGCGAGGCTATGTATCGGGAAATGCTTAGTGACCCGGGAACGGAACCAGGCTGTAGCTGTTGATGCCCAGCTTATCCAGACGCTGCTCGCCGCCCAGATCGAACAGGTTGATGACGAAAGCAGCATCCTGCACTTCACCGCCCAGACGGCGGATCAGCTTCACGGTCGCATCGATGGTGCCGCCGGTCGCCAGCAGATCGTCAACCACCAGCACCTTGTCGCCTTCTTTGATGGCGTCAACGTGGATTTCCAGGCTGTCGGTGCCGTACTCGAGCTCATAGCTCTCGGAGATAGTTTCCCGCGGCAGCTTACCCGGTTTACGTACCGGAACGAAGCCAACACCCAGCGCCAGCGCAACCGGTGCGCCAAACAGGAAACCGCGCGCTTCGGTACCCACCACCTTGGTGATGCCGGCATTTCTGTAACGCTCGGTCAGCAGCTCGATGCTCAGGACATAGGCCTGCGGGTCCTCCAGCAAGCTGGTGACATCACGGAAAAGAATACCCGGTTTCGGATAGTCCTGAATGCTTTGGATGCTGTTCTTCAGATATTCAAGCTGCTGTGCAGTTGCGGTCATAAGTTTATGCCTGATAAAAACGGTGTTACTCACGGACGCGCCAAACGGGCCAGGGAAACATTTGATTAACCTTTGACCAGGCGTACCCGCGCTCGAAAACGCTCGAATTTACTGACTGTCAGCGACAATTGCAACAGGCATTATGGCGCATCAGTGCTTTTGTTGCTTTGCATCAACCACCGGAATACGCCACATAAATATCAGCAGGCAGGCCAAAATCACCAGCAGCATGATGCGTACCCACGTAAGCTTAACCAGCCACAGGGAAATGGCAAAGGTCAGTATAATCATCGCTATCGCCCGCGGCTTGGCGCCGGGCGGCATGGCGCGGTGCTGCTGCCAGTGGCGCAGGTAGCCGCCAAACCACGAGCGATACAGCAGCCAGTGATGAAAACGCGGCGATGAGCGGGCAAAGCACCAGGCCGCCAGCAGAATAAACGGCGTCGTCGGCAGTAAAGGCAGGAAGACGCCCAGCGTTCCCAGAACTACCGCCAGCCAGCCAATGATGATTAAAATAATACGTGGCATAATGCGAATCGTTATCAAGCAGATGTGGCTACTGTAGCATAGTTGCTTATCAAACCAGGGAGGAGTTATTTGAAAACAACCCGGCTTTTACACTCGCTGGAAGAGCAGCTTGCCCGGCTGGCCGCAGAGGTCGCGCCGCTGGCGAACCATGCAACGCTGAGCGCCCGCTTCGATCGCCAGCTGTTCCGAACTCGCAGCACGCTGATGCAGGCCTATCTGGATGAAGCCCAGGATAATTTTGCCAAATTACAGCAGGCCGTCGCCCACCAGCAGCTGCCGCAGGTTGCCTGGCTGGCAGAACGCCTGAGCGCGCAAATTGTCGCCATCAGCCGCGAGACGGCAACCTGGTCACTGCGCAGCTGGGACAGCGCGGCATCGGGGCTGGGCCGCTGGCAGCGGCGTCGGCTGAAGCACCAGGAGTATGAGCGCCGCCTGCTGGCCATGCGCAACGATCGCCAGCGGCAGTGGCTGCAGGCGACGACGCTCGATGAGCAGCAGCGCCTGGCGAAAGAGGTGGAGGCCTATGCCGGACGCCTGGCCCGCTGCCGCGATGCGCTGGAAAAAATAGAGAGCGTGCTGGCACGCATGACGCGCTAACGGAAGGAGTGAGAATGTCGCTAGAAAACGCCCCGGATGAAGTCAAACTGGCCGTCGATTTAATCATGCTGCTCGAAGAGAACCAGGTCAGCCCGCGCACGGTGCTCGGCGCGCTGGAAATCATTCGCCGTGATTATGAAACCAAGCTAAAAAACGCGCCGGGATCGGCGCAGAGCAACAAGGAACAGTAGCGGGCTGCGGGGCGGCGCATCGGCCGCCCCGAGAGTCAATTAGCCGAGCGCCGGGGAAGGATCGTCCCCTTTAACTTCACGCTTCAGCTCCGTCACCTCATCACCCTTTTCATTACGCAGATGAACTTCCAGCTGGTTGAAGGCGATGTTGATGTTGTTTTCACGGCACAGGCGATCGATGGTGCGGTTCAGCTCGTCCACGGTGTAGCTGCGATCGCGCAGTTCGCGAACGTAGAGACGCAGTTCGTGATCCAGCGTGCTGGCGCCAAAGGTCGTGAAGAAGACCGCCGGCGCAGGTTCAGGCATCACCTTCGGATGCTCGTGCGCAGCCTGCAGTAGGATCTCCTTCACCTTATCCAGATCCGAGCCGTACGCCACGCCGAGGCGGATGACGACGCGGGTAACGGTGTCAGACAGCGACCAGTTGATCAGACGCTCCGTCACGAACGCTTTATTCGGAATGATCACCTCTTTACGGTCAAAGTCGGTAATGGTGGTCGCGCGGATGCGGATCTTGCTGACGGTGCCGGAGAAGGTCCCGATGGTAACCGTATCACCGATGCGTACCGGGCGTTCAAAGAGGATAATCAGGCCGGAAACGAAGTTACCGAAAATCTCCTGCAGGCCAAAGCCCAAACCTACCGACAGCGCGGCCGCCAGCCACTGCAGTTTGTCCCACGATACCCCCAGCGAGCCAAACACCGTCATCGCGCCAATGGCGATAATGGCGTAGTTCAGAATCGAGGTTATCGCATACGACGTCCCCTGGCGCATATTGAGCCGCGACAGGATCAGCACTTCCAGCAGGCCCGGCAGGTTGCGGATGAGCGCCCAGGCCACCATCGAGGCCACTATCGCAAACAGCAGGCTGCCCATGGTGACGCTTTTTACCACGTTGACGCCGGCTTCGGTGCCGTTGTAGTGCCACAGGGTGATGCTGTCGAGATAGGCAAATACGGTGATCAGATCCGACCAAATTGCCCAGAACAGGATGCCGAACAGGGCGATCATCACCAGCATGGTGATACGCAGCGTTTGCTGGTTGACCTGCTCCAGCGCAATCGTCGGCTCCTCCTGCGGCTCGGCGCCTTCGGCGCCCTCTTTGACCTGGTGCTGACGGCGAGCCAGCGCGCGACGCCAGGCGATACGACGGGCCGCCACGCTCAGGCCGCGCAGCACGGTCTGATACAGCAGATTCCACAACATCACCAGATAGACGGTTTCAATCCAGCGGCCGGCAAGGCGCAGCGTGGTATAGAAGTAGCCGGTCGCGGTAAGCGCCATCAGCGCAATGGGGACAATCGACAGCACGGTGACGGTCGCCAGGCGCAGGCTGTGCGACTCCTTGTCGCGCCAGCTTTCGCGGCACATCGGCCACACCAGCACGGCGATAAGCAGCAGGTTCATAAAGATAGCGAACTGCCCCAGCACGTCGTCCATCAGATGCAGCGGAGAGAGTTCGGAGATGACCGACCACAGGTTCAGCGGCAGCAGCGCCAGGCTGACGCGGACAATCTGCCGACGCCAGTGGCTGGTGAGCTGCGGCGGCATATTGAAGTGGCTTACCGCCACGCCGTCTTTTTCCAGAACCTTCCAGCACAGGCCAAACACCAGCCAGAACAGCGCCAGCTTCTTGCTGTAGGCCCACAGCAGATCGCTGATATTGAGCTGCATCGTCAGCAGAATCAGGCCCGCGGCGAGGATCAGCAGCACCACCGGCAGAGCCCTTATCAGATCGATCAAAATCGCTTTTGGCGTATGCAGCTGGGTATCGTTACGCAGCTGCCCGACCTGCGATGCCAGCTTTACCTGGTAGCTGCGCAGCCACTGCAGGCGCCAGCGGATAAGGCCGGCAATCAGCAGCAGCGGCAGCCCGGCAAGGAAGGCCACAAAGACGGCGGGCCAGGCTTTTTCCCAGTTTACAGTGATTTTCATCGCCTTAAACTGTCCTTTCAGCGCTTCAGGGAAGGATTTGATCCACTCCCAGTCCATGGGCTTGTTGCTGTTAACCCAGAAAATTTGCTGGGTCAGGATGGCTTTCAGGGTGCTGGAGACGCTCATCAGCTGCTGCTGGTTAATCTGCAGGTTGATCGCCATCATCAGCTGATTACCCAGCTGCTTGTTGAACTGATCGAGCAGCTCACGGCGCATATCCACCACGTCCAGCAGGGCGTCGTGGACTTCCTGATTCACGTCGCTGCTGTGCCCTTCTTCCAGTTTTGCGACGTAAGCGTCGCTCTGGAACAGGGCGTCGCGCTGCTGGTTAACCTCAAATTGTTCGAGGCGCAGGTCGGCGATGCGGTTGGTCATATCCTCCAGCTCGTCGGCAGACGGCAGGGTCTGCTGCTGCTGGTAAAGGATACGCGACAGCAGCAGGCTGCCTTTGAGGACCGAAATCTGTTCTTTAATATCGCGTTCCGACTGCAGCGCGCGATCGAGCCAGTTTTTGACCTTAATATTGCGCTGCACCAGCTGGTTGCCGTTTTCAGTCGCCGAAATCAGCCTCTGGCTAAGCTGGTGGTTAATCTCCAGCTCCTGCTTCACCAGCGGATTGGCCTGAATGCGTGCGGTTTCATCAGGCGTCACCGCTTCCTGCGCGGTTTTTTCCGTCAGCGTCAACCGCTTGCTGTTAACGGCTTCCTGCAGCAGCTGCAGCTGATGCTCCAGACGGTTGCTGTTGGCGCTGACGTAGTCCCGCTGCTTCTGCAGCGTGTCCTGCAGGACGGTATTCCCTTCCAGGCTTTTACGCTGCTGGTCGATCTGCGCGTTCAGCAGCGCCTGCTGCGTCAGCAGAAGCCCCTGCTGGGTTGGACGCAGGGCCTCTTCCCCCACCGAGGTGCCGTTCAGCCGGTTACGGATCTGCTGCAATTGCTGGGACGCCGAGTACATCGCGTTCTGCACGCGCTCCGGCTGGGTTTGTAAAGCAACCAGCTGGCTGTTGTACGTCGCCAGATCGTTCTGAGCATTTTGCAGTTCGTCGAGAGTCTGGGTGACGCGGGCTTCCAGTTGACGGAGCGACAGCGATGCCAGCGTCTTGCGCGTGGCCTCATCGTCAGGCACATCGCCGAGCGCGTTCAGGCCATCGACCGCCTGGCGCATTTTCGCCGGGGCCTGATCGACCTGCTGGCGCAGCTGGGCCGACTCCGACTTGATGCGCTCAATTTTATCGAGCGTTTCGAGGGTTTGCGTCAGGTCCTGCTGAACCAGCTTGTCCTGGGGAGTGAGCTCTTTCTGCTTATTCAGCGTATTGAGCTGACTCTGCACTTCGGAGCGATCGGGTAAATCGGCCGCAAAGGCCCGCGTTGCGCCAAGGCTGCCAACGAAAAACATCAGTACAATTACAAAAGCGGAAATGGCGTTTTGCCAACGAATAGTATGCAGCATAGTGTTAACATGAATGATTGCAGAAGCCGGGGAATACCGGGGGTCGTCGCAGCGCGCAGAATAGCACTTCTACCTGCGCGCGAATAGCGGCGGATAGCGGCATTTTTTCGCGCTGCTTAAGGCCGCGAATTTAAGCGAAGCGCTAGAGCGCGGCTTCGGCTGGAGCCCGCAGTGAAGGGCAAAACTGATACATCTCGAGAAGCGTCTCGACAAATTCGCGCGCGTCTTTTTGCAGATCGAAAGAGTCAGGCGCAAATAACCAGTTTTCCATCAGGCCAGAAAGGTAGCTGCGCATTAAAATCGCCGCCCGCCGGGTTAATAAATTGGCCGGCAGCATCTTCGCCGCAATACATTCGTTAAGGGTGTGCTCGATGCGATCGTAGCTCTCGAGACAGAGGCTGCGCTGCGCCTCCTGAGCCACCGTCATCTCGCCCACAAACTCGCATTTATGAAAGATGATTTCCATCATCAGCCGCCGACGCTCTTCTGTCACCGTGGCTTCAAGAACATAGACTAAGATCTCACGAACAACTGACAGTGGATCGTTGGGGAATTTTGCCCGATACTCAACTTCGAGGTCACTAATGCTGGCCTCCGAAAGCACCCATATTTCACTAAATAAATCTGATTTATTCTTGAAATGCCAGTAGATAGCCCCCCTCGTCACCCCTGCAGCTTTTGCAATTGCTGCCAACGAGGTAGATGATACGCCTTGCTGCGAAAACAAACGCAGAGCAACGTCCAGAATGTGTTGCCGGGTTTCAAGTGCCTGTTGTTTGGTTTTTCGTGCCATAGGTCGATGAGTTTACAGAGGTTACGTTTACATACATTTATGAATGTATGTACCATAGCATGACCATAATAGAAACACAGCAGTGGGTTTGTGGTCGTTTGAGCCACTGAACAATTTGAAATTGGACACTCGAGGTTTACATATGAACAAAAACAGAGGGTTAACGCCTCTGGCGGTCGTTCTGATGCTCTCAGGCAGCTTAGCGCTAACAGGATGTGACGACAAACCGGCTCAACAAGGAGCCCAGCAAATGCCGGAAGTCGGAGTTGTGACGCTCAAATCCGCACCTCTACAAATCACCACCGAGCTGCCTGGCCGCACCAGTGCATACCGCGTTGCTGAAGTTCGCCCTCAGGTGAGTGGCATTATTCTGAAACGTAACTTCACTGAAGGCAGCGATATCCAGGCAGGCGTGTCCCTTTATCAGATCGATCCGGCAACCTATCAGGCCAGCTACGAAAGCGCGAAAGGCGACTTAGCCAAAGCACAGGCGGCGGCAAATATCACCCAGCTGACGGTTAAGCGCTACCAGAAACTGTTAGGCACCAAATACATCAGTCAACAAGACTACGACACCGCAGTTGCTGACGCTCAGCAGAACAATGCGGCCGTCGTGGCGGCAAAAGCTGCCGTGGAAACCGCGCGTATTAACCTGGCGTACACCAAAGTGACTTCGCCTATCAGCGGTCGTATTGGTAAATCGGCAGTGACGGAAGGTGCGCTGGTGCAGAACGGCCAGACCACCGCGCTGGCTACCGTTCAGCAGCTGGACCCGATCTACGTTGACGTTACCCAGTCGAGCAACGATTTCCTGCGCCTGAAACAGGAGCTGGCAAACGGTAAGCTGAAACAGGAAAACGGTAAAGCTAAGGTCGAGCTGGTCACCAGCGATGGTCTGAAGTATCCGCAAGGCGGCACGCTGGAGTTTTCTGACGTGACCGTTGATCAGACCACCGGTTCTATCACTCTGCGCGCTATCTTCCCGAACCCGGATAACTCCCTGCTGCCAGGTATGTTCGTCCGCGCGCGTCTGGAAGAAGGCACCAACCCTGACGCACTGCTGGTACCACAGCAGGGTGTAACCCGCACTCCGCGCGGTGATGCCAGCGTAATGGTGGTGGGCGAAGGCGATAAAGTCGAGGTTCGTCAGATCACGGCAACGCAGGCGATTGGCGATAAATGGCTGGTCACTACCGGGGTGAAATCGGGCGATCGCGTCATCGTTACCGGGCTGCAAAAAGTAAAACCAGGCGTGCAGGTGAAAGCGCAGGAAGTAGCCTCTGACGATAAGCAGCAAGCTGCAAGCAACGCTCAGTCAGAGTAAACCAGGTCTTAACTTAAACAGGAGCCGTTAAGACATGCCTAATTTCTTTATCGATCGCCCCATATTCGCATGGGTGATCGCCATAATAATCATGCTAGCTGGGGGACTTGCGATCCTGAAGCTGCCTGTCGCGCAATATCCAACGATTGCGCCGCCGGCGGTGACAATTTCCGCAACCTACCCTGGTGCTGATGCGAAAACGGTGCAGGATACCGTCACGCAGGTTATCGAACAGAACATGAACGGTATCGATAACCTGATGTACATGTCCTCCAACAGTGACTCAACCGGTACGGTTCAGATCACGCTGACCTTCCAGTCCGGTACCGACGCGGATATCGCGCAGGTGCAGGTGCAGAACAAACTGCAGCTCGCTATGCCGCTGCTGCCGCAGGAAGTACAGCAACAGGGCGTGAGCGTGGAGAAATCCTCCAGCAGCTTCCTGATGGTTGTCGGCGTTATCAACACCAACGGCACCATGACGCAGGAGGATATTTCCGACTACGTTGGCGCTAACATGAAGGATGCGATCAGCCGTACGTCAGGCGTGGGCGACGTTCAGCTGTTTGGTTCCCAGTACGCGATGCGTATCTGGATGGATCCGAACAAGCTGAACAACTTCCAGCTGACGCCGGTCGATGTCATTAGCGCCATTACAGCGCAGAACGCCCAGGTTGCAGCCGGTCAGTTAGGCGGTACGCCGCCGGTGAAAGGCCAGCAGTTGAACGCTTCAATCATTGCGCAAACGCGTCTGAAATCTGCGGACGAATTTAGCAACATCCTGCTGAAAGTGAACCAGGACGGTTCGCAGGTTCGCCTGCGCGATGTGGCGAAGGTCGAGCTCGGTGGCGAAAACTACGACATCATCGCTAAGTTTAACAACCAGCCGGCTTCCGGTCTGGGTATCAAACTGGCGACCGGCGCTAACGCGCTGGATACCGCAAACGCCATTCGCGCTGAACTGGCGAAAATGGAGCCGTACTTCCCGTCAGGCCTGAAGATTGTTTACCCGTATGACACCACGCCGTTCGTGAAAATCTCTATTCATGAAGTGGTTAAAACGCTGGTTGAAGCAATTATCCTGGTCTTCCTGGTTATGTACCTGTTCCTGCAGAACTTCCGCGCCACGCTGATTCCAACCATCGCGGTTCCGGTGGTCCTGTTAGGGACATTCGCCATCCTCGCCCTCTTTGGCTTCTCGATAAACACCTTAACCATGTTTGGTATGGTGCTGGCGATAGGCCTGCTGGTGGATGACGCCATCGTGGTGGTAGAAAACGTCGAGCGCGTTATGGCCGAGGAGGGGCTCCCGCCGAAGGAAGCAACCCGTAAATCCATGGGCCAGATCCAGGGCGCGCTGGTCGGTATCGCGATGGTACTGTCGGCGGTATTCATCCCGATGGCCTTCTTCGGCGGCTCAACCGGCGCGATTTATCGTCAGTTCTCCATCACTATCGTTTCGGCGATGGCGCTGTCGGTACTGGTGGCATTGATTCTGACTCCGGCGCTGTGCGCCACGATGCTGAAACCTATCGCTAAAGGCGGTCACGGCGAGCACAAAGGCTTCTTTGGCTGGTTTAACCGCATGTTCGATAAGAGCACCCACCACTACACCGATAGCGTAGGCAACATCCTGCGCAGTACCGGTCGTTATCTGGTGCTGTATCTGATCATCGTTGTCGGAATGGCATTCCTGTTCGTTCGTCTGCCGAGCTCGTTCCTGCCGGATGAAGACCAGGGTGTATTCCTGAGCATGGCGCAGCTGCCTGCTGGTGCCACCCAGGAGCGTACGCAGAAAGTGCTGGATGAGATGACGGACTACTACCTCACGAAAGAGAAAGCCAACGTTGAATCCGTGTTCGCGGTTAACGGCTTTGGCTTCGCGGGTCGTGGTCAGAACACCGGTATTGCGTTCGTTTCTCTGAAAGACTGGAGCGAACGTCCGGGCAGCGAGAACAAGGTTGAAGCGATTACCGGTCGTGCGATGGCGCGCTTCTCGCAGATTAAAGATGCGATGGTCTTCGCCTTTAACCTGCCGGCTATCGTCGAGCTGGGTACCGCAACCGGCTTTGACTTCCAGCTGATCGACCAGGGTGGCTTAGGCCACGAAAAACTGACCCAGGCGCGTAACCAGCTGTTTGGTGAAGTGGCGAAGCACCCTGACCTGCTGGTCGGCGTGCGTCCGAACGGCCTGGAAGATACTCCGCAGTTCAAGCTGGATATCGATCAGGAGAAAGCACAGGCGCTGGGCGTATCCATCAGCGACATCAATACCACGCTGGGCGCAGCCTGGGGCGGTAGCTACGTCAACGACTTTATCGACCGCGGTCGCGTGAAGAAGGTGTACGTGATGTCCGAAGCGAAATACCGCATGCTGCCAGAAGATATTGGCAACTGGTACGTTCGCGGTAGCGACGGGCAGATGGTGCCGTTCTCGGCCTTCTCAACGTCGCACTGGGAGTACGGTTCACCGCGTCTGGAACGCTATAACGGTCTGCCGTCGATGGAAATCCTCGGTCAGGCGGCTCCAGGTAGAAGTACCGGTGAAGCCATGAACCTGATGGAAGAACTGGCGGGCAAGCTGCCGGCTGGCGTTGGCTACGACTGGACCGGTATGTCCTATCAGGAACGTTTGTCCGGTAACCAGGCTCCGGCACTGTATGCCATCTCGCTGATTGTGGTATTCCTGTGTCTGGCAGCGCTGTATGAAAGCTGGTCGATTCCGTTCTCGGTTATGCTGGTTGTACCGCTCGGGGTTATCGGCGCGCTGCTGGCCGCAACCTTCCGCGGCCTGACTAACGACGTCTACTTCCAGGTGGGTCTGCTGACCACCATCGGCCTGTCGGCGAAGAACGCGATACTTATTGTAGAGTTCGCCAAAGACCTGATGGATAAAGAAGGCAAGGGCCTGATTGAGGCGACGCTGGAGGCGGTACGTATGCGTCTGCGTCCAATCCTGATGACCTCGCTGGCCTTTATCCTCGGGGTTATGCCGCTGGTTATCAGCTCCGGCGCAGGCTCCGGCGCGCAGAACGCCGTAGGTACCGGCGTAATGGGCGGGATGGTCACCGCGACGGTTCTGGCAATCTTCTTCGTGCCGGTATTCTTCGTGGTCGTTCGTCGCCGCTTCAGCAAGAAAACGGAAGATATTGAGCACAGTCATCCGACCGGGCATCATTAATCTCTGAACTCAGGGCCGCATTTGCGGCCCTTTTTTTATCGATGAAAGCGCACACAATGTGATTGTTTAGCGGATGTTCTGCTATATAATCAGCAAAGATATGACGTAACCTATTTTTACCGGATTATTCTTCACGGTTTTACCCTTCGGCCTCACTCAGAATATTCTTAATACCAACGTTATCCGTGGCTGCCGACGGGCGCATGACAAAATAACCTGCTAAACCAATGATCCATAAGGTGTGCTTTGCGATAGCCATCACCTTGATATGCTGCGGTATAATAGAGCCCGATGCTTTAAGATAAATTAAGGGTAATAATTGTAATTTTTCGTAATAGCACGGTGAAATCTGTTTAAGAGTGGATTATAGTTAAATCAACAGGATTACAATGTATGTGCCAGGTCTGTTAGTCGTGTTCATCCCACAACGGTGCTTGTTAGTCGTCGTTTAAAACCACTCAAAAGGGGATGTGTTATGGACGAATACTCGCCAAAAAGACATGATATCGCACAGCTTCGATTTCTCTGCGAAACCCTGTATCATGATTGCCTTGCAAACCTGGAAGAGAGCAACCACGGGTGGGTTAATGACCCGACGTCGGCAGTGAATCTTCAGCTTAATGAATTGATCGATCACATTGCTACCTTCGCGCTTAATTATAAAATTAAGTACGCTGAGGATAATAAACTGATTGCTCAGCTCGATGAATACCTTGATGACACTTTCATGTTGTTTAGCAGCTACGGCATTAACAGCGTAGACCTGCAGAAATGGCGTAAATCGGGAAATCGGCTATTCCGTTGTTTTGTTAACGCCAGCCGGGAAAATCCGGCAAGTCTTTCTTGTTAGTATTATTACAATCTAAAGGTGAATTTATGTCTGGTGAACCATTAACCAAAACAGACTATTTGATGCGCTTACGCCGTTGTCAGACAATTGATACGCTGGAACGCGTAATTGAAAAAAATAAATATGAACTTCCGGACAACGAACTGGCTGTATTTTACTCAGCGGCGGATCACCGTCTTGCCGAATTGACCATGAATAAGCTGTACGACAAAATCCCGACGTCGGTGTGGAAATTCATTCGCTAATTCATTTCAGGTAACGACCAGGCGGTAATCAGCCCCCTCCCCTCACTTCGGGTATATTTGTGATATTATTCGCATAAATAGCCAAACGGCGTATCTGAAACCGGTTTCTTTTTATACTGTGGCTCACCCGCTATTTGAGGAAAGCCCATGAGTGAAGAGAAGCTTAAGATGATCGCCGGAGAGCTGTATCAACCCGGAGACGCGGCGCTACGCGCGGATCGCCTGCATGCCAGGCAGGAGCTGCATCGCTACAACCATTCGGCACCGGAAGAACGTGAACTACGCAAAAACTGTCTGACAGCGTTATTTGGTCAGGCGGGCGATGCCTATATTGAGCCCACCTTCCGCTGTGACTATGGTTACAATATTTATCTCGGCAGTAATTTCTACGCTAATTTCGACTGCGTCATGCTCGACGTCTGCCCGATACGGATCGGCGATAACTGCATGTTGGCACCCGGCGTACATATCTATACCGCCACCCATCCTCTTGATGCGGTCGAGCGCAACGGCGGCAGAGAGTACGGCAAACCGGTCATCATCGGGAATAACGTCTGGATTGGCGGCCGCGCCGTGATTAACCCTGGCGTGACGATTGGCGATAACGCCGTCATCGCCTCCGGGGCCGTGGTCGTCAAAGACGTTCCGCCGAATGCGGTCGTTGGCGGCAATCCCGCGCAAATCATCAGGATGCTGGAAGCTGAAAAAGAGTAACTGTTATGCTTTTCCGCAACTGATCTGTTACTTTTCCATCTGATTCCCGCAACATAAAATAGCCTTCAGGCTGGGCCTTAGTAGAATTCGGGGACAAAATGACAGAAATACAGCAACTGCTGACCAATACCATTGATGAGCTCAATGTGAAAGAGAAGCGCGACAACCGTCCGCGCTTCAGCATCAGTTTTATTCGCAATCATCCGTGGCTGTTCGTCGCGATGTACGCCGCCTTTACTGCGACCTTCGTCGTCATGTTCACCTCAGAGACGCTGGTGGATTCCGTGTGGCTGCTGGTGGTGCTGTTTGTCCTGCTGAACGGCTTCTTTTTCTTTGACGTCTATCCGCGCTATCGCTATGAAGATATCGACGTCCTGGACTTTCGCGTCTGCTACAACGGCGAATGGTACAACACCCGCTTCGTCCCGCCTCAGCTGATCGAGCGGATCCTGCAATCGCCGCGCGTAGCGGGCGAACAGAAAACGCAGCTGCAAAAAATGATTGATACCAAAGGCGAGCTGTCGTTCTACGATGTCTTCAGCCTGACCCGCGTCGGTACTGCCTGATAAGACGATTTAACGTCCGCAGCGCCGGAGAAAAATGCGAAGCGGACGTATTGCCATATCCCAGCACCAGCCCGCTTCGCGCGCGCCGTGCGTCCAGATAGAAGCGGCTTAATGCCGCAGGGGCCTGCTGAAACTGGCGGGCCTGCTCAACCACCGCCACATCATCAATCCCCTCAACGGCGACCGTCAGGTGCAGCCCGCCCTCACCGCCGAGAATGTCACAAGGCTGGGTCAGCTCGCGGGCCAGGGCGTCGCGTAGCTGTAGCTGACGCTTACGGTACAAACGGCGCATGGCGGCCAGATGACGGGCATAGTGCCCCTCTTCGATGAAGAGCGCCAGCGCCCGCTGTTCAGCCCGATGGCCGCCCCGCAGCAGCGCGCTAACCGCCCCCTGAGCCGCGGCGGCCAGCGCCGGTGGCATGACCACAAAACCAATCCGCAGCGCCGGGAACAGCGTTTTGCTGAACGTACCGAGATAGACCACCGGCGCGTCTTTTACCATTCCCAGCATCGCCGGGATCGGCTCACCGCTGTAGCGAAACTCGCTATCGTAGTCATCTTCCACGATCCAGGCATTATGCTGGCGCGCATACTCCAGCAGCGCCAGACGTCGCCCGGCGCTCATCACCGCTCCGCATGGATACTGGTGCGAAGGAGAAGTGAAAATGAGCCTCGGCGTTTCGCCCTCGTCCACCTCCGGACGCATGCCTTCGCTGTCGACCGCCAGCCCCTTCACCCGCAGTCCGGCCTTCAGAAATACGCTTTTGGCGCCTAAATAGCCCGGCTCCTCTACCCAGGCGGTATCGCCGGCGACGCTCAGCAGGTGGGTACACAGATTGACCCCCTCAAGCGCGCCTTCGGTAATAACAATCTGCCGGGCATCGCAGCGAATACCGCGCGACAGCGCCAGGTGGCGCACGATAGCCTCCCGCAGCGCCAGCTCCCCCGCCGCATCGCCGTAGCCCAGCAGCGTGCTGCCCTCTTCGCGCAGGACGCGATCGAGCAGACGTCGCCAGATGGAGAGAGGAAAGTAGTTAATCGCCGGCGTACCGGGAGTAAAGGCCAGCGCAGGAGAATCGCGCCGGGCCCCCGCCGGGAGCGCCAGCAGCCGCTCCGGCAGCGCAATCGCCGGTAGCGTAACCTTGCTCTCCTGCGCAGAGCTCAGCGCCGCTACGTGCGTCCCCTGCCGGCTGCGCAGTAAATACCCTTCCATCGCCAGCTGCTCCAGCGCCGCATTAACCGTATTACGCGACAGATTGAGCCGCGTGGCGATGGCGCGTGAGCCCGGCAGACGGCTGCCTCCTGCCAGAGTCCCCTGCAAAATAGCGCCACGCAGCGCGTGGTACAGCGTCCGCTGCAGCGTCTCATCGCCCCTGTCGCGCAGGGCATGTTCCAGTAAAGTGAAAAAGGCATCGTCAGGGATATTCATTCCGGCTCCTCGTGGCACCATCAAAATATAATTCAGTGGCACTTTTTATGGAACCAGTAAGGCCTTAGTCTCAGCGCATACATCCATATAAGGAAAGCAAAATGAGTCAGCATAACCACTTCGGCCAACCCGTTGGCGATGCCCTGCCCGACTGGCAGCCGCGTCCCGCTCCGCAGCGACAAACCCTGCAAGGACGCCTCTGTTATCTGGAGCCGCTGGCCGGGAAGCACGCTGAGGCGCTCTTCGCCGCCCATCAGCTGGCCCCGGATACGCGCAGCTGGACCTGGCTGCTGCGTGAGCCCGATAGCAGCGTCGAAGAGTTTAGCGCATGGGTAGCCGGCGTAGCCGAACTTAGAGACCCGCTTCATTTTGCGGTGATCGATCGCCAGACCCGGCTGCCCGTCGGCTCACTGGCACTGATGAGAATTGATGCAAATAATGGCGTTGTCGAGGTGGGGAACGTGCATTTTTCGCCGCTGCTTAGCCGAACGGCAATGGCTACCGAAGCGCACTGGCTGCTGATGCGCTACGCGTTTGATACCCTCGGCTATCGCCGCTACGAATGGAAATGCAACAGTCTGAACGAGCCTTCGCGCCGGGCGGCGCTGCGGCTAGGTTTTCACTATGAGGGGCGCTTTCGTCAGGCGCTGGTGATAAAGGGCCACAACCGGGATACCGACTGGTTTTCGATAATCGATGCCGAGTGGCCGCAGATTGATAGCGCTATGCAGAGATGGCTGGCCAGCGACAATTTCAGCGCCGATGGCCAGCAGATCCGTACCCTGGAGAGCCTTCGCCCTCAGGCAGGCTAGCGCCTTTTTTTCCGCCCCTGCACGGCCTTAAAGCGGGGGTTACTTTTGCAGATGACGTACAGACGCCCTTTGCGTTTGACTATCTGGCAGTCCGGATGGCGCTGTTTGGCGCTGCGTAACGAATTAAGCACCTGCATGGTTAGCTCCTTTTCGCGTCAATAAAGCCGCCGAAACGCTGACGGAAACGGGCGGTGCTCCCTTCACTGGAGAAGGTTTTCTGCTTACCGGTATAGTACGGGTGCGATTTGGAGGAGACGTCAATCGGCACGTACGGATAGGTCACCCCTTCCAGATCGATCTCACGCTCGGTTTTTATCGTCGAACCCACTTTAAAATATTCATTAGCGCTGGTGTCGTGAAACACAACGGTGCGGTAATGCGGATGAATATTCGCTTTCATGATGACCTCATTCGATACGTTATAACATAACAATAAGGTTACGCCGGTAAACAACAAAGATCAACCATGAACAGCAAAGGGATTTAGGCGGCGGGCTGAGACGCCCGTCCGCTGGCTATCAGGGATTCAACTGATGGGCAAGCGCGCGCAGCTGCTCGGCAATGGCCTGCAGGTTCTTCCCCTGCTCCATTTTGGGCCCAGTGGAGTGACGTACCACCAGCCGCGCCGGAAGGATGGAGGAGGTGTTCAGCTTTTCGCTATCGCCGCTGTCCAGAATGCGGCGCACGGCCTCTTTCCCCTGTAAATCGAGATCCAGTGAAACGGTGGTTAGCGCCGGATAGAAGAAGGAGCTTTCATAGGTATCGTCATAGCCAATGACCGACTTCTCACCGGGGATCGGCACCTGATGCTGATGGAAAGCGCTCAATACCCCCAGCGCCATCTGGTCATTGCCGACCAGCACCGCGCTAAATTTCGGCGTCTCGCGCAGCATCTGTAAAGCTCCGGCGTAGCCGCTTTGCGCATCCCAGTTGCCGCGGATCACCGTTACCGGCTGCAGGCCATAGCCCTCCAGCGTTTCAAGCCAGCTTTTTAGCCTCAGCCTGGCCGATACGGAGCTTTCCGGGCCGGCCAGCAGCGCAATTTCGCGGTGGCCCATCTCATAGAGATATTTCACGCTCGCACGGGTACCATCGGCCGGGTTAAACGAAACGTTAAACACTGAGCTGTAGGGATCAACGTCTAAAAACAAACATACGATGTCGTCATTGTCAGCGGCGATTTTCTGCGCTTGTTCGGTATCCAGAGGGACGTTAATAATCACCTTGTCTACCAGCTGAGACTTCAGCTCATTGATCGAATCCTGAATGCTTTGGTTGACGCTCTCATCAATCATTGAGATCAGCACCTGATACCCTTCAACGTTAGCGTAGCGTTTCACCGCCGCCGCCACCTGCGAAGGCGCGTGCAGCGCGAGCGAAATGGTCACCAGACCCACGGTCCGGCTTTGCTTACCCACCAGCTGCTGAGCCAGGCGATTTGGCACGTAACGCAGCAGCTCAATAGATTTCTCCACCTTGTGACGCGTGGCTTCGGATACATTGGCAGATTTATTCAGTACCCTGGACACCGTCTGATAAGAGACCCCCGCATGGCGAGCGACATCTTCTAAGGTTGCACTTTTAGACTTCATGGTCCGGTTCCTTATGTTGTTATCCCTGGATTGTAACAGGGGCTATTTGAAAAAACGCTCCCCGCGACGTTCCCCGGCGAAAAACTGTCAATAAAAGTATTACGCTCACAATACATCAAACTGTGAATAGACTCACTGACCGTAACAAAATACGCGGTTTTATTTGCAGTTAGTCACACTATCGCGATCGTTCATTTGCCTGAATTTACGTTTAGGCATTTTATGACACCGTTAATGTGAACGTAATACAAAACAATAAGAGGATAGACATGAACACTACGCTGCGCACTCTTTCTGCTGCGTTAACCGCCGCGCTGATTTCACCCTCCGTAATCGCGGCCACCGCTACGGTTCCGGGTATCGATTTTCATGGTTATATGCGCGCCGGGGTTGGGGTCTCCGGTGATGGAAGTCTCGCCGAATGGCAAAAGAATAAGATTGGCCGCCTGGGCAACGAATCCGATACCTACGGCGAGCTGGAGCTCGGCTCGGAAGTCTATAAAAAGGACGACGTCAGCTTCTACCTTGATAGCATGGTCAGCATGGTGTCAGACGGTTCCAACGATAACGAAACCACGCTTAACGACGATGCGCAGTTTGGCCTGCGCCAGCTCAACCTGCAGATTAAAGGCCTGGTCCCGGGCGACCCGAACGCGGTGATATGGGGTGGTAAACGCTATTACCAGCGCCACGACCTGCACATCATTGATACCAAATACTGGAACATTTCCGGCTCCGGTGCCGGGCTCGAAAACTACACCCTGGGCCCGGGCGCGATTTCATTCGCCTGGATCCGCGGCGACGCTAACGACGTCGACTACCGCGTCGATGGCGACAGCAACGTCAATATTAACTACCTCGATCTGCGCTACGCCGGCTGGAAGCCGTGGTCCGGCTCGTGGACCGAATTCGGTATCGACTATGCCATGCCGAACACCACCAAAAAGCAGGACAGCTACGGCGGACTCTACGATGCTGAAAACGGCGTCATGCTGACCGGTGAAATAAGCCAGGATATGCTGGGCGGTTATAACAAGCTGGTGCTGCAGTACGCCAATAAAGGGCTGGCGCAAAACATGGTCTCCCAGGGCGGCGGCTGGTACGACATGTGGAACTACGTCAACGACGCCAGCGGCTATCGTGTCATCAATACCGGCCTGATCCCGATTACCGAGAAGTTCTCCATTAACCACGTACTGACCTGGGGTTCCGCCGACGACATCACCGACTACACCAATAAAACGCGGATGCTTTCTCTCGTCGCCCGCGGACAGTATCAGTTTACTGAGTACGTACGACTGATCGGCGAGGTGGGCGGGTTCTACCAGAAAGATAGCTACAAGAACAATACCGACTACAAGCAGGCGGGTGAGAAGTACACCATTGCGCTAGGCCTCGCCGACGGTCCTGACTTTATGTCGCGCCCGGAGCTGCGTATTTTTGCCTCCTATCTGAATGATTCAGAACACGGCAAGCCGTTTGAAGATCAGACTGCCAGCAACACGTGGAACTTTGGTGTCCAGGTCGAAGCCTGGTGGTAATAAATATCGCGTAATATCGTTTTATCTCCAGCAGTAAGGTTGTTAATTACCCTCCGGTAATGAGTATTGCCATTGCTATTTTAATATCCTGAATAATTCGGGTCGCGGGACGGCGGCAGGCATGAAAGCGTTTTTTAACAACAGCAGCTGCCCACCTACGGCGTGAAATATGCGGCGTATATCAGGGATAACTCACCGTTGAGTTATCCCTTTTTTATTTAACAACGGGCGGTAAAGTGGCCGTCTAATAATTGACGCAGGGCATCCGACTGCTTACCAAAAATAGCATGCACCTGCTGCCCAAGAATAATAACACCCAACGCCCCCTGCTGCTGTAAAGCCTGAGAGTCAACGACCGCCAGATTATTTACCGTGACCCGCAGGCGGGTAATACAGGCGTCAACGTTAACAATATTCTCCTCACCGCCAAAGGCGGAAATGAGGGACTGAACCTGCTGCTTTTCCACATCGCTTAGCGGAACCGTCGGGCGGGGCTGGGAGAAATAGTGCAGGAAGGATTTTAAACTCACCATAATACGCTCCAGATGATAACAGATAAAAAAAAGCCTGCTCGCGAGAGCAGGCATGGACAGAGAGGAATTACGCTTTGCGACTGAGGATGCGGCAATCCCAGGCGCTCAGGCTCAGAGGCGCATCAACTGCGGCGCCGGAGAGGCAGTCGCGATAGCCCTGCGGGAGCGTCACGCTATGCTGCTGGGCGCTGTAGTTTTGCAGGAACACAAAGGTCGTTTCGCCGTCGGTACGCGCCGTTGCCACGACGCCCGGCGGGAAATCAGCATCGACGGCCCGCGGCAGCGCCAGCTCTTTGCTTATCGAGGAGAAGAAATCGCGCTGGAAGGCCAGATCGTTGCGCGACGCCACGTGCCAGGCCTTGCCTTTGCCAAAGCGGTTAACGGTCACCGCCGGCCGCCCGGCGTAGAAATCATCCTGATAGGTCGCCAGCGGCTGCGCGCCCTCAGCATGGATCAGCTCACAGAGGTGGCGCACCTGATAAGGGCCCTGCAGGCCGCTCTCATTGCCCGCCAGCCCCTGAACCAGATTACGTTCGCCGTCATTCAGGCAGTCAATCTCCTCCGCCCAAATACCCAGCAGGTTGCGCAGCGGGCCCGGGAAGCCGCCGAGGTGGCAAAGATCGCTCTCGTTTACAATCCCGGTCCAGTAGGTGGTCACCAGATGACCGCCGCCGGCAACGAACGCTTCACCGCGCTCGGCAAAGCCGTCGCGAACCATATAGAGCATCGGCGCAATCACCAGCCGATAGGGGCTTAAATCGACATCAGCATCGATGATATCCACCGCAATGCCCTGCTCCCAGAACGGGCGGTAGTGCTCGTTAACGGTATTTTCATACTCCATACCCATATTGCGCGGCCCCTGGGCATCGTCCAACGCCCAGCGGTTTTGCTGATCGAAAACGATCGCCACTTTGGCATCGGTGCTACAGCCCACCACCTCCGGCAACTGACTCAGCATCTCACCCAGCCGGGTCACTTCCCGGCCGACGCGGGTATCAAGGTGCCCGACGTGATCGATAATGGCGCCGTGGAATTTCTCCACCGAACCCCGACTCTTGCGCCACTGGAAGTACTGCACCGAATCCGCGCCGTGGGCCACCGCCTGCATGGAGGAGAGAATGTGCATGCCCGGCTTTTTCAGCTTGCTGGTCGGCTGCCAGTTGGTTGCGCTCGGCGTCGACTCCATCAGCACAAACGGCTTACCGCCCTTCAGGCTACGCATCATGTCGTGATACATCGCGGTGTAGCAGGCCAGCGTCGTCTCATCCTTGTCGCGATGCCACATCGGGTAGCTATCCCAGGAGATGAAATCGAGGTTTTTTGCCAGCTGCCAGTAGTCGTAATCGTAGAAATATTCCATAAAGTTTGTGGTCACCGGCAGGTCGGCATTTGCCGCTTTCAGCGGGGCAACTTCATGGCGACAAAAATCGCTAACCTGCGCGGTGTTAAAGCGATGCCAGTCGAGGTTGAGGCCGTGGATGGAGACCTCCCCCTGCGGGGACGGAGATTCAATCTGCGACCAGTCGCTATAGGTGTGGCTCCAGAATGTGCTCCACCAGGCGTGGTTGAGATTATCCAGCGTCTCATAGCGCGCCTTCAGCCAGTCGCGGAAGCGCTCCTGGCAGATATTGCAGTGGCACTCGCCGCCGTATTCGTTGGAGATATGCCAGCCCAGCACCGCCGGATGCCGTGAATAGCGCTCCGCCAGCAGGCTGTTTATTTTGAAGATCTTTTCCCGGTATACCGGCGAGCTCATGCAGTGGTTGTGCCGCCCGCCGTGCAGCGCCGGCACGCGGTCGCGCCCCACGCGCAGCACCTGCGGATAGGCCTGCGACATCCAGGCCGGCCGCGCCCCGCTCGGGGTGGCAAGAAATACGTGAATGCCGGCGGCATAGAGTTTATCCAGAATGCTATCCAGCCAGCCAAACTCAAATACGCCTTCCCGAGGTTCAAGTTTGGCCCAGCTGAAAATACCCACCGACATCACGTTGCAGTTTGCCTGCTGCATCATGGCAATATCCTGGTCGATAATATCGGGATAGTTTTCCCACTGCTCCGGGTTGTAGTCCGCACCATGCAATAGCGCATTAACCTTCGGACTCAAAGGCGCAAATTTTTTCATAATAAACATCCTGAAGTTTAACATTCATATATTCCCTGAATAATTTGAGCATCGGCCGACGGGCAATTAAGCCCATATTGGGGTAGCCAAATGCCGCCGGCGCCTGCGAAGCTCAATACGTCTCGGGGATATTAATTAAAGACTTTCATCGACGGTAATGCTTTTCCCTGGCAATCAAACAGCGCCTGGTTTTCGCGGGCATTTCCCTGCTTCCACTCATCATGGATATATTTCATTCCCGCCGGCGTGGCCCAGGTATTTCCCGGTACGGCAATCCACGTGGGCTCCCAATAAAATATGCCCTTTCCGCGATGGTCGGGAACATCGGCAACAGCCTGCATTAAATCGTGAACGTAATTATATTGTCCCTGCACCGTTGCCGGATAGCCGCCATCTTTTTCCTCTTTGGCCTGGAAACTATTTTCGGCATTGTCGCAATTCTCCAGGGTATAGGCGTAAGCGGCCTCCACCACGATAACGTCTTTGTTATAGCGCCTGCTGATATCGTCCATATTGGCCTTCAGCGCGCTAATCGGGCCATTCCAGTAGGTGTACATCGACAGGCCAATAATGTCGTACGGCACGTTGCGCTTGCTGATTTCGTCAAACCACCAGCGGAAGGTATCGTTTTTGGTGCCTTCAGCCAGATGGAGCATGATTTTGACCTGCTCGCCGCCCTTCAGATTCTCCTTCAGACCATCGATGGCGGCGTTCAGCAGGCCAGCCAGTCGGTCAAACTCGCCGCCGCCCTGCCCCCAGCTTTTGCCTTCCGGCCACAGCATACCGCCGTTAATTTCATTGCCAATCTGCACCATATCCGGCAGCACGCCCTCCTGCTTAAAGCGGGCGATGGTATCGCGGGTATAGTCGTGGATAGCGGTTTTCAGCTGCGGATAATCCATCTTTTCCCAGGCTTTCGGCTTGAACTGCTTGCCCGGGTCGGTCCAGAAATCGCTGTAGTGGAAGTCGAGCAGCAGCTTCATGCCCTGCGCTTTTGCCCGCTTTGCCAGCGCCAGCGTGGCCGCCAGATCGTTATCGCCGCCGCCGTAGGCCTGGCCCTGCGCATCTTTCGGGTCAACCCACAGGCGCAGGCGCACGTAGTTAACACCGTCGGCCTTGAGGATCGCGATGGGGTCCTGCAGCTGGTTGCTGTGATTATAAAACTTTGCCCCGTGCTTTTCGGCATCCAGCAGAGTGGAAATATCCGCGCCTTTGATAAAGTCGGCGGGCATATTGTTAAAAGCGCGCGTTTGCAGCGTATCGGCAGCATGCAAACTGGCGGAAAAACTGCATGCCAGACAAACAGCAAGCAGCGCGGGCGTTAATCTTTTCATGGGGTTATCCTTTTGTACTGCCAGAGGTCAGGCCGGAAACAAAGTATTTTTGTAATGCCAGATAGAGAATCGCTACCGGTACCGCAATCAGCACCGCACCCGCCGCATAGGTGGTGTAGCTGGCGCCCATTTTCTGCGCCACCAGGTTATACAGGCCGATCGGCAGCGTGTATTTGTCCGGCGTGCGCAGGATAGTGCTCGATAAAATGAAGTCCCCCAGCGGACCGGTGAACGAAAACAGCGCGACCACCGCCAGAATCGGCTTCGACAACGGCATGATAATTTCGAAAAAGATCCGCAGGCTGCTGGCGCCGTCCATGCGCGCCGACTCGTCCAGATCTTTGGGGATCGCGTCGAGGTAGCCCTTCATCAGCCAGGTGTTCATCGGGATCATGCCGCCAACGTAGATCAGCACCAGCGCCAGATGGCTGTTGATCAGGCCCAGCAGCTGCGAGAGGACAAAGATAGCAATCAGCGCCGAAAACTGGGGGATCATCTGCAGCAGCAGAAACAGCATCAGCCCGTTCTGCCGCCCTTTAAACCGAAAGCGGGAGAAGGCGTAGGCGGTGAAGCTGACGCTGATGAGGGTCAGCGCCATGGTCATGAAGCTGATCTTCATCGAGTTCCAGTACCAGGTCAGATAGTTCACGTTACCGTTGAACAGATCGGCGTAGTGCTGGAAGGAGAGATTCTCCGGAATAATCGAGGTGCTGAGCAGGCTGTTGCCGGCGTTCAGCGACGCCCCAACCGTCCAGACCAGCGGATAGATGATGATCGCCGACACCGCGGCGATAACCAGCCAGGTGAGCGACAGGCGAATCCACTTTTCGCGTTTAATACTGGGTGATTTAGCCATGTTGCTTCCCTTACGCCATCTCGTCATTTTTAAAGGATTTAGTGGCGCGGAACTGCCACAGCGCCAGGCCGACGACAAAAATCGACAGCAGGATGGTAATGGTCGCCGCAATGGCATATTGCGAAGACGACATCGTCAGCTTGTAGATCCACGACACCAGAATATCCGTCCCGCCAGCGTTCGACCCTGCCACCGCAGGCCCGCCGTTGTTGAACAGGTAAATGATGTTGAAGTTGTTAAAATTGAAGGTGTACTGGGTGATGATGATCGGCGCAATCGAGTACAGCACCAGCGGCAGCGTAATCGTCCGCAGACGGGTCCAGGCGCTGGCGCCATCCATCGTTGCCGCCTCATACAGATCGTCGGGGATCGCCTGCAGCACGCCGGTGGTCATGGCGAATACGAACGGGAAGCCCAGCCAGGTCTGCATCATAATCAGCGCGGTTTTCGTCCAGAACGGGTCGGTCAGCCACGCCTTCGGGCTGATGCCAAAGAAGGAGAGGATCGCGTTGTTAATCACCCCGAACGAGTCGTTAAACATTCCCGCAAACACCAGAATGGTGACGAAACCCGGTACCGCCCACGGCAGGATGAAAATGGTGCGGATCATCGGCTTGAAGCGCAGATCTTTCTGGTTGACGAGGATCGCCAGCAGTACGCCAACGGTACACTGCAGGGTGGTCGCCAGCAGGGTCCAGACCACCGTCCACTGCAGAACGTCAAAGAACGTCGAGCGCCAGATAGAGAGGGTAAAGATATTAATAAAGTTCTTTAATCCCACCCAGTCCACCAGCTTCGCCGGCGGCGTGTGGTAGAGGTTGTAGTTGGTAAACGCAATCGCGAAACCGAACAAAATCGGGAAGATCACGACAAACACCAGCAGAATAAAGCCGGGGGAAATCATCAGATACGGGAAGCCGTCTTTGAGCAGCATCTGGTACTGTTTGCGAACGCTGTTGAGCGCCACGCCCTCATCGCGCTTTTTGCCGTTGACCCAAGCGTCGCGCAGCGAGAGAGAGTAAACCAGCACGCCGAAAGCGACGATCAGCACGCTGATTATCCCCTCCGCCAGCAGGAAAATAGAGTTGTCTCGCGGCACCTCTTCACCGAGGGTGTACAGTCCCCACAGCCCCTGATGCAGGAAGTCGTAAAAAACGCTCATAAAACTGCTCAGCAGCACGAGGAAAACCAGCCCCTTCAGCCACTGACGATGATAAAACTGGCCAAAACCCGGCACCACAGCCAGCAGCAGGCCGCACCACGCATGGCGTCCCGCGCCGCGCGCTGCGGCAATATTTTCGCTGGGATTGATAATCACACACGACTCCTTCTGAAAACGGGAGGTTCCCCGCCCGTTCTGTTACAGCGATACCCTGGATCGTTCGCGCTGCGTTACAGCGCGAATCAACGTCGCCAACCTACGCGTCGCCTGCAGAGTGGCGAACATTGCAACTACTACTGGTTGCTGGCCTGCATCGCTTCAATTTGCATTTTGATCTGTTTTTCTGCGTTATCGAGCGCCGCCTGCGGCGCCTGCTTGCCGGTCAGACTCAGCTCCAGCGCGGCGTTAGCCGGCCCCCAAACCTCGCCCATCTCCGGGATCCCCGGCATCGCCGTCGCGCGTGCCGACTGCACCGCCACCGCGCTGGCCTTCTCATCATTTTTGATTAACGGGTCGTCAATCATCGCCTTCAGTGCCGGGATTTCACCGGTGGCGACGTAGCGGGCCTTCGCGTACTGCGGCTGATTGATAAACTCAATAAACTGCTGCGCCAGCGCTTTGTCTTTGCTCCAGGTCGACACCACGTAACCTTTCACGCCGAGGAAAGAGCTCATCGGCTTACCGTCCGGCAGCGTCGGCAGCGGTACGACACCGTAGTTGATCCCCGCCGCTTCGTACGGCTGGAAGGCCCACGGGCCGTTGATCACTGCCGCCGCTTTTTTCTCGGTAAACAGCGAGTCGATCGCGTTCAGGCCGTTATCGCCGAGGATCCCCGCCGGGAAGACGTTATCGCTGTAGAATTTTTTCAGGAAGGTTACCGCCTCGACGGCGCCCGGTTTATTCAAACCGACGTCCTGCGGGTTAAAGCCGCCGTTGGCGTTTTTGCCAAAGATATAGCCGCCCATCGGGCCAATCGCCCCCCAGCTGTAATAAATCTGGTCAAACTTCGCCAGCAGACCGTATTTGTTCTGCGCGCGCTGCGCCTTCGAGAAGTCATACCACGCCTGCAGGCTATCCAGCGGCTTGTCGATCAGGTCTTTGTTATAGATCAGCACCAGGGTTTCTACGGCTTTCGGCACGCCGTAGAGCACATTATCGAGGCGGAAAGCGCCGATCGATGCCGGCGTAAACGCCTCTTGTTTCGCCTGCTCTAGCTTCAGCGGCGACAGCAGCCCCTGAACCACCGCTCCGCCCAGCTGGTCGTTGGGGATAACCAGTACGTCAGGGCCAATACCCGCCGGGCCATCGAGACGCAGCTTTTCCAGCTGCTGCGCGTAGGGCATTTCCTGCACGCTGACCTTCACGTCGTACTGTTTTTCAAAATCGCTCACCGCGGCTTTAATGCCGTCGGATTTTTTGATGTCTTCCCAGACGTTAAGCTGGCCGGCGGCCTGCGCCTGCAGGCTAACCAGCTGTCCGGCAGCCAGCGTCGTGAGGATAAGTGCGGCAAGAGTGTTCTTTTTCATTATCAACCTCATGTGAAGGTATAACAATTTATTGGTTTTTATTAAGCCATTCGACGTTTGTCGATGTTTACATCAGGCACTTTACGGTGATTTATAACGCTAAAATCCGATTTCCGTTATTTGTTATACGCTACGCTTTGAAGGCGAATAAAACCATATGAAGCTACCAGTTGTGTGATCGTGATTGCAGAAATGAAACATCGGTGTAGGGCGCAAAAATACTGGAAGTTATAGTCATAGCATGATTTCAGTGCTGTTGATCATCGGTCAGACGAGTTGTTACACGTAATACAAAAACCCGCTGCAACCCTAGTCCCAACGGCAAATAACGACTACTAACCCCGGGGAACGTTGATGTCCAATATACGACTGAGGAATGTCACCAAACGGTTTGGCAGTACCGTGACGCTGCATCAGGTTAATCTTGATATCGAAGATGGTGAATTTGCGGTTTTCGTTGGGCCTTCCGGCTGCGGAAAATCAACCCTGCTGCGGATGATTGCCGGTCTTGAAGAGGTCAGCGATGGTGAGGTGCTGATTGGCGATGAGGTGATGAATGACGTTGTTCCCGCCCACCGCGGCGTGGCGATGGTATTCCAGTCCTATGCGCTCTATCCGCATATGACAGTCGCAGAAAACATGGGCTACGGCCTGAAGGTCAATAAAGTGCCGAAGGACGAGATCCGGCGCCAGGTTGAAATGGTGGCGAAAACCCTACAGCTCTCGCATCTGCTGGACCGCAAGCCCAAACAGCTCTCCGGCGGCCAGCGCCAGCGCGTGGCGATCGGCCGCGCCATCGTGCGCAACCCGCGGGTGTTCATGTTCGACGAGCCGCTCTCTAACCTCGACGCCGAGCTGCGCGTCGAGATGCGTCTGCATATCGCCAAACTGCACCATGAGCTCAAAACCACCATGGTGTATGTCACCCACGATCAGGTTGAGGCCATGACCCTTGCCGATAAGATCGTGGTGATGAACTACGGCAAGGTTGAGCAGATGGGCTCGCCGATGTCGCTGTACTACAACCCGATCAATAAATTCGTTGCCGGGTTTATCGGCTCGCCGAAGATGAACTTCCTGCCCGCAACGGTCACCGCATGGCAGCCAGGCCAGCTCAGCGTGAAGATGGCGCAGGATCATCACCTGACGCTGAATGTCACCACCGCCCCGGTACGGCCTGGCGATAGCGTCACGCTTGGGATCCGCCCTGAGCATCTGTCGACCGACGTGCGCAGCGGGACGGTCGTCGGCTTCCAGTGCGAAGTCGTTGAACGGCTGGGGAACAACACCTATCTGTTCGGCCAGTGCTACGGTCACGATAATGTCAAAATCCTGCTCCCCGGCGACGTGCACTTCCGGCCGTGGCAGAAAATCGATGTCGCCTTCGACGATAGCTTCTGCATGGTCTTTGATGAAAATAACCTGCGCATCAGCGCCGATATTGCCGCTCCGGACGCCCACTAGTCCTTCATGATGCGCAACATCTCGCTGTCACGTTCGGCGATTAAGCTGTTACCGGATGCCGAACGCTAGCGCGAAAGGCATTCCAGCCCTCGTTTTCTCCGCGCGCTCAACGCCTTGAACGCGGCGGATCGTCCATCTTAGCCCGAACCGGCGGTACTGCCGGTTCGGGCATTTTTTACATCCAATAATAATTCGCCTGCGCCGCAACCTTTTTACGCTATCGGGTATACTCAGCGAACCCCCTCTGACATAAGGATATTCTCATGACAACCCGACACCTGGTGAGTCTGGTTACGGGGGTGCTGATTCTCGCCATTATTTTGCCCACCGGGCTGAGTATCTGGCTGGCGACGAGTCAGGCAAAAACGCAGTTTTATAGCGAACTGGATAACTACTCCGAACGCGTTTTAAGGCGGGTGCAGCAGGTTGCCGATCAGGCGAAAGAGGCGCTGCAGGAAGCGGAGGCTATTCCCTACGCCTCGTGTAGCCCGCAGCATTTACAGGCGATGCGGCGCATTGCCTATACCCATCGCTACGTGCAGGAAGTGCTGTGGCTGCATGATTCAGTCCCGCAGTGCTCTTCGCTTGAAGACCGCAGCGCGCCCGTCAAATTTCCCGAGCCCGATAGCATCACCTCCGACGGCTACCGCGCCTGGCTGACAACCCTCAACGATCTCGGCATGCAGCGCCGGATGACGGCCCTGGGTAGCGATAACCATATGGTGATGATAGATCCCGCATCGTTTATCGACGTCGTCCAGCTGAGCCCGGATGAGATCCACACCGTTCTGTTTGGTACCAAACGCGAACGGGCGATCGTCAGTAGCGAAAAGATCGATCCGCTTATCTGGGAGAAAATAAAAAATCAAAGTGCCAAAACGCTGACCCTCGACAATACCATTTTCCGCATTCACCGCATCCCGGAGCTGGGCCTCGGGATTGCGACCTGGTCTTCGACCCTGCCGCTGCAGGAGCGATGGCGGCATCAGCTGCTGCTGTGGGTGCCCATCGGCCTGTTTACCAGCCTGCTGGCCTCATTTTTAATTCTGCGGCTGCTGCGTCGGCTGCGCTCGCCGCGCTATGGGATGCTGGATGCCCTGAACTCCAACGCCATCGAGGTTTACTATCAGCCGATTGTTTCGCTGCAGAGTGGCAAAATCGCGGGGGCGGAAGCGCTGGCGCGCTGGAAGCAGCCCGACGGCAGCTTTCTGTCGCCGGATATTTTTATCCCGCTCGCCGAGCAAACCGGGCTGATTACTCGCTTGACCGAAGATATCGTCCGAACCATTTTTGCCGACCTCGGCCCCTGGCTACAGCGGCGGCCGGAGGTCCATATTTCCATTAATCTGTCAGTAGATGATTTGCGCTCGCCAAAGCTGCCGATGCTTCTGCGGGAACAGCTTCAGCACTGGAATATCGCCGCGCAGCAGATCATTCTGGAGATTACCGAGCGCGGCTTCGTTGACCCGCAAACCACGCTGCCGGTGATCGCCAGCTACCGTCAGGCGGGGCACCGCATCTCCATCGATGATTTCGGCACCGGCTACTCCAGCCTGAGCTACCTGCAGCGGCTGGATGTCGATACCCTGAAAATCGATAAATCGTTTGTTGATACGCTGGAGTATAAGCCGCTGACGCCGCACATCATCGAGATGGCAAAAGCGCTCGACCTGGCGACGGTTGCGGAAGGCGTGGAAACCGAACGCCAGCGCGACTGGCTGCGCGATCACGGCGTCATCTACGCCCAGGGCTGGCTGTACAGCAAAGCGCTGCCAAAAGAGCAATTTATCCTGTGGGCGGAAAATAATCTTAAGGGGTCGTGAACGCCGCCGGCTGTCGATGGCTATCACCATCCCCGGAACCGGCGGGCCGGCGGGGATGGCGCTGCGGCAGATTATTCATCGAGAAGCGGCGCAAAGCCGCCAAAGATCATACGCTGGCCATCAAAGGGCATCCCCTCTCCCAGCGCCTTCATCCGCGGGTCCGTCATCAGTTTTGCGTTGGCGTTATCCCTCGCCTCTTTCGACGGGTATTCGATCCAGCTGAATACCACCTCTTCATCGTCCTCGGCTTTTACCGCCATCCGAAAGTCGGTGTACTTGCCTTGCGGCACGTCGTCCGCCCAGCACTCCACAACGCGCAGCGCGCCAAACTCTCTGAACAGTGACGCGGCCTTCGCTGCCATCTCGCGGTATGCCTCCTTATTTTCCGCGGGCACGGCAACGACAAAACCATCAACGTACTTCATGAGCATTATCTCCGAAGTGAACAGCGCAGCCGGCGAACCCGGCGGCATCTGCAGCGTTAAGTTTAGTTGTCATCGCCGAAGACAGCATAAAATCAGGATGCGGCTTCGCGGCCGGCGGCAACGGGCTGCGCAGCGACGGGCTGGCGGAACCAGGGCAAACAGAGCTGAATAAGCGGCCCGATGGTCAGCGCATACAGCACGGTGCCGACGCCAAAGGTGCCGCCGGCCATCCAGCCAATCAGCAGTACCGATACCTCGATGGCGGTGCGGATCCCGCGCAGCGACCAGCCGGTACGGGCATGGAGTCCGGTCATCAGACCGTCGCGCGGCCCGGGGCCAAATCCGGCGCCAATGTACATACCGGTTGCCAGGGCGTTGAGGACCACCGCGCCGACCAGCAGCAGGCTGCGCGCCACCACCGATTCAAGCGGTGGCAAAACGGCCAGGGTCGCATTTGCCGCCAGGCCCAGCACGATCACATTGCTGATGGTGCCCAGCCCGGGCATCTGGCGCAGGGGGATCCACAGCAGCAGGACCGCCGCGCCGGTCAGGATCATGACCGTGCCAAAATCCAGACCAAACTGTTTACCCATACCGAGATGAAAAACATCCCACGGGTCGGCTCCGAGATTGGCGTGCACAAAGAGCGCGGTCGACACGCCGTACAGAACAAGGCCGATATAGAGCTGCAGTAGACGACGTAACATTTTTTACCTCTGGACGATTGCGGACCTCTCCATCATCGGCAAAAATGGATTGATAATTAATGGCCAGTTTTACAAAAGTGGATCGCTATGGCTGCTCGTCGATTTGGTACGCAATCTTTGGTGCGCCTGCTGGGAAACTGGCAGGAGTCCGCCTCCCGCACCCCGCTCTGGCGCCAGCTGGCAGAAGCCCTGAGGCTACTGATCCTTGACGGCCGCCTGACGCTGGAAACGCGTCTGCCCGGCGAACGCGAGCTGGCGACGGCGCTGAGCGTTAGCCGCACGACCATCGCCAGCGCGCTCGGCCAGCTGCGGGAAGAGGGGTATCTTTACAGCCGCCAGGGCAGCGGCTCGCGCATTGCCCTGCCCCTGCGCCAGGCTGGAACGGTGGAACAGACCGCCAGCGCCACGTCGGTGAACCTGGCCACCGCCGCCCTCAGCGCCGGGCCGGAAATCCATCAGGCCTACCATCATGCGCTGGGCGTGATGCCCCAGCATCTGACCAGCACCGGCTACGATCAGCAGGGGCTGTCAACGCTGCGCGAGGCGATAGCCCGCCGCTACTGCGAGCGCGGTTTAGCGACCCAGGCTGATGAAGTGATGATTGTTAACGGCGCGCTTAGCGGCCTGGCGCTGGTGCTGCGCTTAATGACCGGACCCGGCGATCGCGTGGTGGTCGATGCCCCAACCTATCCCATGGCGATCAGCGCGATTCAGGGAGCCTCCTGCCGGCCGGTTGGCGTGGCGCTGCCCCCCCAGGGCTGGGACTGCGACGGCCTGGCGGCGACCATTGCGCAAACCGCCCCGCGCCTGGCCTGGCTGATGCCGGACTTTCACAATCCCACCGGCCGCTGCATGGATAGCGCCACCCGCCAGCGGGTGGCTGATATTGCGGCCCATACGCGCACCACGCTGGTGGTCGATGAGACAATGGTTGATTTATGGTACAACGCCCCGCCGCCTCCGCCGCTGGCGGCCTTCAATCCAGAGGCGCCGGTTATCACCATCGGCTCCGCCGGCAAAAGCTTCTGGGGCGGGCTGCGCATTGGCTGGATCCGCGCGTCGTCCCGAACCATCGCCTCGCTCGTCCAGGCCCGCGACTCCCTTGACCTCGGATCGCCTCTGCTCGAACAGCTGGCCTGCTGCTGGCTGCTGGAAAATGAAAAACAGCTGCTGCCGCCGCGTCGGGCAATGCTGGCCGCCCGCCGGGATATGTGCGGTAAATTAATGGCTGAATATTTTCCCCACTGGCACTTTACGCCGCCGGAGGGCGGGCTCTCTTTTTGGGTTGAACTACCGGGGATGCTGGCGACGATACTTTCCGCGCGGGCAGAAAGCCACGGTATTCATATCGGGACCGGGACGCGCTTCGGCCTCGCAGGGGCTTTCGATCGCTATCTGCGGCTGCCGTTTACGCTGGAGGATGAGGCGCTACGCAGCGCCTTCACCACGCTACAGCCGCTGTGGCATAGTCTTGCACAGCAGAGTGAAAATACGCGGGTGCGGAAAATAATATAATAAAATATCGACGGGCTGGGTTCAGCCCGTCAAAAATCATCGTCCATGACGGATATGAGATGTTTTTATAAAATTGCAGTTCATCTTGTCATCGCAATATGTCAGCGGAATGACAAAATCAACCGCATTTCATTAATGCTGGCGCGGAATGGGAAAACTTTTTAACGAGATAATAAAACCATCGTCATCTTTTTTTATTTTTGCCCCGGTTTCGCACCAGTCGGAAGCAATGCGAAAGAACTCATCGCTGCCGATATTCCAGTTCAGGCGAACGTGCTTCACATACCCTGAACGTAACATGTCGCAGGCTTCGCTGTAGCTGCTGGCTGTAGAGAGTTGTTGTTTCATTTTCTCTTCTTCAGAATCTTTCTTAATGCTTTGATTTCTTTAGGGGTTAATGGGGTCGCTTCCTCTTCGGTATGCTGGCTGTCAATATCCTCTTCCGAAACCCCCGCCTCGTCCGCTGAATCCGCAATTTGAAAAGCGAGTAGCAGCAGTTTCTCCGTCGCAGTACCCAGATTTTCGTTATTTACTTCCGCATAGTGACGCAGCTTATCTTTTAATTCTGCATCAATTTTTACGTTCAAAACCACAGTGGTCATAGTCACGCTTCCCGTGCAATAAATTCATCATAATTAATACACGAAGTTAACATGTTGATCCAGACATATATTTACGGCTTGTAATCTGGCAACAAATTCCCACTGCTAATCTGCCAGTTATTTATGACGAACGCATGACGGATATATTTCATTATTATTTCAAAATTATGACAGCCTCATTTTATGGGTAGCAGAAGAGCCGACTTTGTGCAAAAAAATAAATTCTCTACCGCTGCCGGGCGGCGAGCCTCTTCGGGTCGCGTAGAAGCAGATGAAGAACGGATCCTGACCGACAATCAGCCGCCGCGTTGCGTGGAACGGCTTCACTTGATGGAAGGCGACTGCCGCCCCCTGCGAGGTCCACCCGTCAGGCTATCCAGTTTGGTTTCACGCCTATCGCGGGCGGCCTGCTTCCCGTCCCGCGGACTGGCACCTTTTGCTGCTCCGCCTTCGGGCGGCAAGCGCGGCGCGAACCTCACTCACTACCGGCAATTGTCGTATTGGGGTCCATCTCGCGCGCCAGTGCCGTTAGCGCTTTTTTATTACTAATCGCATAGCCGGTATTGAGTTTGAGCAATATTCCCTGAGCGCACAGCTGCGCAATCACGTACAGCAGGTGGCGATAGGTTACGCCAAGATACTCCGCGACCTGAGTATGCTTTTCTTTGTAGTGCGCATCGTGCTCGGTCAGCAAAATAAAAGCCGCCAGGCGATTGAGCAGCGGGTAGGCCTGGTTACGCGTCGACGTAACAATATTGCGGTGATTCTTGCCAACCAGCCCGAGGCAGACATTGCGCAGAAACAACGTATCGTTGAGCAGCGCGCTGCGTAAGGTTTTTACCGGCAATGCCAGACACCAGCACTCTTCAATGGCCTGTACCGCGCGAGAGGGATGCTGCTCATCTAACACTTCTATTTCCCCTATAAAACAGGGGGCGCTAAAGAAATCGACCAAGGATATTCGGCCATTGGCTAACGTGACGTAAAGTTTGGTCCGTCCGCGCACCAAATAAAAAAGAAAGGTCGGTAAAGTCCCCTCCCGCACAATGTAGTCTCCGGCCTGGGCATGGAGTAAATGTGTGTTGCGGATCACATCCATTGAAAATTTATCGGCATAGCCAGACTCCTTTATCAATTGATTTTTAAAGGATTCATTCTGCACTTCTTTCATCTGTCGCCTGCCTATATGAGATTTCTCATGCCTGCAATATTTTGCCGCTGATAAGGTGAAAACGTCAACCCTACTTCACCTGCTTATTTCTTCATAAATAATATTCAGGTGAGCCAAAAATAAAAGATGAGGAATAAAAATGACAGCGCGTAAAATAATTCTGGACTGCGACCCGGGTCACGATGACGCAATAGCGATCATGCTCGCTGCAAAACATCCGGCAATTGAATTACTGGGCATCAGCATCGTTGCGGGAAATCAAACTCTCGATAAAACCTTGATTAACGGCCTGAACGTTTGTCAAACCCTGGATATTAACGCTCCGGTACATGCCGGGATGCCGCAGCCGATTATGCGTAAGCAGATTGTCGCCGATAACATTCATGGAGAAACCGGACTGGACGGCCCCGTATTCGGCCCACTCACTCGCGAGGCCGAAAAAAAACACGCGGTTAACTTTATTATTGATACGTTAATGGATAGCGCAGGAGATATTACGCTGGTCCCGGTGGGGCCGTTAACTAATATCGCGGTCGCGATGCGGATGCAGCCGGCGATTATTCCAAAAATACGTGAAATCGTGCTGATGGGCGGTGCCTATGGTACCGGGAACTTCACCCCTTCTGCCGAATTTAATATTTTCGCCGACCCCGAGGCCGCTCGCGTGGTCTTTACCTCTGGCGTTCCGCTGGTGATGATGGGGCTCGATTTGACCCACCAAACGATTTGTACCCCAGATATTATCGCGCGCATGGAAGACGCAGGCGGCCCGGCCGGTAAGCTCTTCAGCGACATGATGAACTTCACGCTGAAGACGCAGTACGATAACTATGGGCTGCTGGGCGGCCCGGTGCACGATGCCACCTGCGTTGCCTACCTCATCAACCCCGACGCCTTCAAGGTGCAGGAGATGTACGTCGAGATCGACGTCAACAGCGGGCCATGCTATGGCCGCACGGTCTGCGACGAGCTGGGAGTGCTTGGCCAGGTGCCGAATACCAAAGTTGGCATGACCCTGGATACCGCCTGGTTCTGGGACCTGGTCGAAGAGTGCGTGCGTAAATATCATTAATAAAACCACCATGGGCAGAATGCAGTCGCCCATACCGCTATGAAACATCCCAAAGATGACATGAAGAGAGATCATTATGGATATACTGAGAAGCGTTCTTGGTATGGTGGTACTGCTGGCGATTGCATTTCTGCTATCAGTCAATAAAAAAAGCATTAGCCTACGCACCACCGGAGCTGCACTGTTAATACAAATTATTATTGGCGGCGCCATGCTATATCTTCCGCCGGGAAAATGGCTGGCAGAGAAAGCGGCAAACGGAATTCATCACGTATTATCCTATAGCGACGCCGGCAGCGCCTTTATCTTTGGCGCCCTCGCCGGACCGCAAATGGATAAGGTGTTTGACGGCGCGGGATTTGTTTTTGCCTTTCGCGTCTTGCCAGCCATTATATTCATTACCGCGCTGGTGAGTATCCTGTATTACATCGGCGTCATGGGGTTTTTAATTCGTATATTAGGCGGATTATTTCAGAAAGCCCTAAAGATTAGTAAGATCGAATCTTTTGTCGCGGTGACGACGATATTCCTTGGGCAGAATGAAATTCCGGCGATCGTCAAACCGTTTATTCATCGTCTCAACCGCAATGAGCTCTTTACCGCAATCTGCAGCGGCATGGCGTCGATTGCCGGCTCAACGATGGTGGGATACGCGGGGCTCGGCGTGCCGATCGAGTTCCTGCTGGCCGCCTCGCTGATGGCTATTCCCGGCGGAATTCTGTTTGCTCGTTTACTCAGCCCCGCCACGGAAGAGTCGAAGGTCGATTTTGATAATCTCTCTTTCAATGAGACCCCCGCGCGCAGCTTTATAGAAGCTGCGGCATCCGGCGCCATCATTGGCCTGAAAATCGCCGCCGGGCTGGCAACGGTGGTGATGGCGTTCGTTGGCATCATCGCGCTGATCAATGGGATTCTGGCCGGCGTCGGCGGCTGGTTTGGCTATGGTCATGCAAGCCTGCAGGCTATTCTGGGCGTGGTGCTGGCGCCGCTGGCGTGGCTGATGGGCGTTGACTGGAGCGACGCTGCGCTGGCAGGCAGCCTGATCGGCCAGAAGCTGGTGGTGAATGAGTTTGTTGCCTATCTGAGCTTCTCACCCTACCTACACGCTCCCGGTCTGTTGGATAGTAAAACTATCGCCATTGTGTCGTTCGCCCTGTGTGGATTCGCCAATTTTGGCTCCATCGGCGTGGTGGTGGGCGCATTCTCCGCCGTGGCGCCGGAGCGCACCTCGGAAATCGCCCGCCTGGGCATGCGGGCCCTGCTCGCAGCAACCCTGTCGAATCTGATGAGCGCCACTATCGCCGGTTTCTTTATCGGTATTGGCTAAGCGTTAGGCCTCTGCGATGGCGGCCGCTCCGGGCTGCCATCGGCCAGCGGGCAGCTCCCCTCTGTTACCCGCCCGCTTCCTGAACCAGGGCGGGAGCCCTTAACATACGCGCTCGCCGTGAGCCATGCTTATGGGCCAGGCAGTAGAAATAGCGCCCATACTCACAATACATTCTCTGAATGAAGGAAAATGCCATGACGGCCCTGGAACCACAGTTAACGTTTCTGCGAGAAATCGACAAACTTAAAACGGTGATACGCCAATCACCGTTGCTTGATAAAAGCCGCAGGGAAAACTCCGCCGAGCACTCCTGGCATCTGGCGATGTTCGCCTTAATCCTGAGCGAATACGCCAGCGGTACGGTTAATCCCTCTCGGGTGATAAAAATGCTCCTGCTGCATGACGTTGTCGAAATAGACGTTGGCGATCATCCCATTCATCGCGCTTATTCAGGCGAGCTCTATCAGGAGGAGTCAGCGGCCGCAACGCGGCTGTTTGGTTTGCTGCCGCAGCCACAATGCCATGAGCTCAATAATTTGTGGCAGGAGTTTGAGCAGGCAGAAACCGCAGATGCGCGGTTTGCTAAAGCCCTCGATCGCTTTCAGCCCCTGCTGGTGAATATCTTTACCGATGGAGGAACCTGGCAAGAAAACGGCGTATCGCTTGAACAGGTATTAACCCGTTATGGGCCGACGATAAAAAGAGGCTCACCTGCGCTATGGGAAACGTGCGAGGGTTTGATAATGAAGCATTTTTGCTAGTATTTAGCTGGCGTTACACGGTCAGCGCGTAGACAAGTCGTGGCTCAACGGAATACGTGGCTGCCGGCATGCCCGAGCTCAGGCGGAGGTTTTTGTACGGAGAAGATGGGTTTTCAGCAGTCTGGCGCAGAATTGGGTGGGGGCCCTGCCAGCTACATCCCGGCACACACGTCGTCTGCTCTGGCTGCTTCCTTCCGGATCTGACCTGGTAAACAGAGTAGCGTTGCGGGAGAACCAACAGAGCCCCCATTGAGAGCGTTGTTAACCAACGCGCCGGCGCATTATCCCTACTGCGGCGCTGAATTGCAAGCTGGCGTCGATCGGATGCTGGTTTATTGCGCAAAGCCGCCAACGGGCTGGCGAAAACCCGCCGTCGGCCGGGCTGTTAAATTTCGCGACAATCCTTACCGGGCAATACAAGGGATTGCGAGCGCCGTCGCGGCAGGATGCTTCATGCTCATCCATACTTCATCGCATATCGAGGCCCTCTTTTTAAATCAACACCTTATCGTTATGGGGAATCAATGAGCGAATCACCGCGTTTGACGTCAACTCTGGCGATGCCGGCGATAGACGGCGTGACCGTATCCTTCAAGGGCTTGCACTACCTGCGCCCGGAGCTGGTGCTGGATTTTATCACCATCAGCAGCGGCACGATGCTGGCAGTGACGCCGGTTGCACTGCTCTACTCCACCGTCGGCGTGCTGCAGAGCGTCGAGTTACGCAGGCTGCCTATCGCGGTCTGCGGGCGCGTGGTTTACCCCATCACCTCGCAGAAGCTCCCTGCCCTGCGCGCAAAGCTGATTATTAACGCTCAGTCGCGGCGGCTTAAGTTTCTCGAAAGCCTGATGGCTTTGACTGCGCATGACAACATACACGGGATGCAGACTCTCGGCCTGGCGCTGGAATTTACCCTCGCGCATTCCGCTTAAGCCGCGGGCTGTACAGCCCGTTATCCAGCGCTTATCCTGAACCTTTCCCGGCAACAGGGCGCCTCATGGATCCTCAAGACACATTTCCTCAGCGGGTATGGCAGATTATCGCCTCTATACCGGAAGGCTATGTCGCCACCTACGGCGACGTCGCACTGCTGGCAGGCTCGCCGCGCGCGGCCCGCCAGGTGGGCGGCGTGCTCAAGCGTCTGCCGGAAGGCTCCGCTCTGCCGTGGCATCGGGTGGTCAATCGGCACGGCGATATTTCACTGACGGGCCCGGACCTGCAGCGTCAGCGCCAGGCGCTGCTGGCCGAGGGGGTACAGGTCTCCGGCAGCGGGCATATCGACCTGCAGCACTATCGATGGATTTATTAAAAAAAATGCCCCTGAACAGGGGCATGTGAGGTCTTATTGCGCGACGGCCGGCGTGTTCGCCGCTGCGCCATCGCCGGCGACAGGTACCGCGGTTTGCTGTACCGGTACCAGCAGCAGATCGGCACGACTGCTGCCACCGTTGACCACCGTCTGGACCGTATCGGTGATAAACATCAGCTGACCATTGACCGTAATGGCCGAGCTCAGCAGGATACGCGCGTTAGGCTTTATATCCGCCTGGTTGTACGGCAGAACAAAGTTATACGGCGGCTGCTGGCCTTCGGTACGTACGGCTTTCTGCGCCAGCACGCGCGACGGCGCGTCGGCCAGTGAAGCATCAGACAAGGTCACGGTCAGTACCGCATCCGGCGGCAGGGCAACTTTCTGCCGAATAGAGATAGTCCCGGAAACGTTAGGCTGTTGCTGCGAGGACGTCAGTGACGCGATGCCGTAAGGATCGGCGGCAGCCGCGTTATTTTTCGCACTGTCGCTGTGATTATTGGCACAGGCAGTCAATGCGGTAGCAACGGCTAAAGCACTTAACATATAGGCAAATTTCATGTTGTTCTCCTTTTCATCCCTATATACACAGGAGCATGTCCTACCGACTGAGTGGCATGAACATTTGTATCGTGCATAAGTGTGGCACAGATCTCAGATCTCTTCCTGCAAACGACCCCTTATTCAGATTATTACACCCATCGGACCACTTGCAATTCCAGGTTATACTTTGCCTCAATACGCGCCGCGAGAAGCGGTTATCACCGATTGAGGGTAAATATGAGTCAGGCACTAACCAATCTGCTGGCATTGTTAAATCTGGAAAAAATTGAAGAGGGGCTGTTCCGCGGGCAGAGCGAAGATCTGGGGCTGCGTCAGGTTTTTGGCGGCCAGGTCGTCGGCCAGGCGCTGTACGCGGCGAAAGAGACCGTGCCTGCCGAGCGTCTGATCCACTCGTTCCACAGCTACTTCCTGCGCCCCGGCGACAGCCAGAAGCCGATTATTTATGATGTCGAAGTCCTGCGCGATGGCAACAGCTTCAGCGCGCGCCGGGTGGCCGCGATTCAAAACGGCAAGCCGATTTTCTATATGACCGCCTCTTTCCAGGCCCCGGAGCCGGGCTATGAGCATCAAAAAACGATGCCAGTGGCCCCGGCGCCGGACTCTCTGCCTTCAGAGACCGATATTGCCCGTAAGCTGGCGCACCTGCTGCCGCCGCAGGTCAAAGATAAGTTCCTCTGCGATAAGCCGCTGGAGATCCGCCCGGTTGAGTTCCATAACCCGCTAAAAGGCCACGCCGCGGAGCCGACCCGCCAGGTATGGATGCGCGCCAACGGCGCTGTCCCGCAGGACATCCGCATCCATCAATACCTGCTGGGCTACGCCTCGGACTTTAACTTCCTGCCGGTCGCGCTGCAGCCGCACGGCGTGGGCTTCCTTGAGCCCGGAATGCAGGTAGCCACGATCGATCACTCGATGTGGTTCCATCGCCCGTTCAATATTAATGAGTGGCTGCTGTACAGCGTTGAGAGCACCTCAGCCTCCAGCGCCAGAGGATTCGTGCGCGGCGAGTTCTATACCCAGGACGGCATCCTGGTGGCCTCAACGGTGCAGGAAGGCGTGATGCGCAACCGCAATGCATAGGGCGTAACGGCATAAAAAAAGCCTCCCGAGGGAGGCTTTGCTACTACTGGAGATAACACAAGGATTCAGGCGTTGTAGGCGTTTTCGCCGTGGCTGTTGACGTCCAGACCTTCGCGCTCCTGCTCTTCCGGTACGCGCAGACCGACGGTCATATCAGCAACTTTATAGCCGATCCAGGCGACGATGCCGGACCAGACGATGGTGATGCCGATACTTTCCAGCTGCACCAGCAGCTGATGCCCCATGGTGACGCCTTCTGCGTAACCCACACCGCCCAGAGAAGTCGCGGCAAAGATACCGGTCAGGATACAGCCGACAATCCCACAGACACCGTGCACGCCGAACACATCGCACGGGTCGTCAACGCGCAGCCAGCGCTTCAGGACAGTCACGCCCCACAGACCCGCCAGACCGGCAGCAAGACCGACAATCAGTGAACCACCCACGCCGATGTAACCACAGGCTGGCGTAATGCCGACCAGACCGGCAATCGCCCCGGAGCAGGCGCCCAGCAGGGACGGCTTACCGCGGGTCACCCATTCGCCGAAGGTCCAGGCCAGAATCGCAGCGGCAGTCGCCACGACGGTATTCACAAATGCCAGGGCCGCTATTTCGTTCGCCGCGCTCGCAGAACCGGCGTTGAAGCCAAACCAGCCAACGTACAGGATCGCGGTGCCGGTGAAGACCATCGGCAGGTTATGCGGTTTGAACGCCTCTTTGCCAAAGCCCACGCGTTTGCCCATCATATAGGCACCCACCAGCCCGGCAACCGCGGCGTTGATATGCACGACGGTACCGCCGGCAAAATCCAGCGCGCCGTGCGTCGCCAGCAGACCGCCGCCCCATACCATATGGGCAATCGGGACATAGGAGAGCGTCATCCACACCACCACGAAGATCAGCACCGCGGAGAAGCGAATACGCTCCGCCAGCGCGCCGACGATGAGGCCGACGGTGATACAGGCGAAGGAGCCCTGGAAAGCGACGTGAATGTACTGATAGAAGGAGCCCATCAGCGCTTTCAGCTCAATATTCTTCAATAATACCCAGTCAAAGTTGCCGAAGAAGCTGCCGCCGGTGCCGAACGCCAGCGTGTAGCCGTAGACCACCCACAGAACGCACACCAGAGCAAAGGTGACGATCACCTGAGTCAGCATCGAAAGCACGTTTTTGCCGCGAATCAGGCCGCCGTAAAACAGCGCGATGCCCGGAATAGTCATAAACAGCACCAGCGCGGTGCAGATCATCATAAAGGCGTTGTCGGCTTTATCCGCCACCGCCGGTGCGGCCATGGCCAATCCCGGGAGAAGCGCCAGCGCACCCAGACCTGTTTTCATTGTTGTTGCTATTTTCATCTTCTCAATCCCCATCACTGTGTGGTCTGGACGTTACAGTGCCGCTTCGTCGGCTTCGCCGGTGCGGATGCGAATAACGCGCTGCAGCTCGGCGACAAAAATTTTGCCATCGCCAATTTTCCCGGTGTATGCCGCTTTACTGATGACGTCGACGACCTCATCCAGCTGATCGTCGGCAATCGCCACGTCAATTTTTACCTTCGGCAAAAAGTTAACGCTGTATTCGGCGCCACGGTACAGCTCAGCATGGCCTTTCTGGCGGCCAAACCCTTTCACTTCAGTGACCGTCAGGCCCTGAATGCCGATGGAAGATAACGCTTCGCGAACGTCTTCCAGTTTAAACGGTTTGATTACCACGGTAACCAGCTTCATAAGTCCCCTCCGATCAGAATTCGTAATGGCAGCAGCTAACACACAGGGAATAAAGCAAAGGCTATGCCAGAAATGAAAAAGGACCGCTAAGCGGCCCTTTTGATGGAGAAAAGCGAGAAACGCCCCGGGAACGCGGGGGAAAGCGCCCGGGAGCGGCTAAAAACGCACCATTTCAGTGCGTAAGAGGTTGCATTTTTGCACCACGCTATATCGCCGCAAAATCACTGCCTGCTTATAGTGCATCAGGCAATCAGGGACTCTTCCTGCGAGCTGGCCGCCAGCTCCTCGCCGGCCAGCTGCAGCTGGTACATCTGCCAGTAGCGCCCTTTTTCCGCCAGCAGTTGCTGATGGTTGCCGCGCTCAACCGCCTGGCCGCGATGGAGCACCAGAATCGTATCCGCTTCGACTATCGTCGACAGGCGGTGGGCAATCACAATCAGCGTCGTGTTCTGACGAACCTTTGCCAGCGCCTGCTGGATCGCCTGCTCGGTGCCGGAGTCGATATTGGCCGTCGCCTCGTCGAGGATCAGTATCTGCGGCGTATCGACCAGCACCCTGGCCAGCGCCAGCAGCTGCTTCTGGCCCACCGAGAGATTATTGCCCTGCTCGCCCAACTGGGTATAAAGCCCTCCCTCCATGCCGCGCGCCAGCTCGGCCAGCTGAACGGCTTCCAGCGCGTCCCAGACCTGCGCCTCGCTAATGTCGCGGCCGAGAGTGACGTTGGCGTAGAAGGTATCGGCCAGCACGACCGGATCCTGCTGCACCATTGCGACGCCCTGACGTAATGCGCTGTGGCTTAAAGAAGAGAGCGGACGGCCGTCAATACGGATCTCACCCTTGCTCAGCGGGTAGTAGCCCATCATCAGGCTGGCAAGCGTACTTTTACCGCTGCCGGTGTGGCCCACCAGCGCCACAAAGCTGCGGGACGGAATCTCCAGATTGATATCCTGCAGCACCAGCCGATCGCCACGATAGGCAAACGAGAGATCCTCGATCGATACCGCCCCGCTGCGCAGCGGGGCATCGTCCTGCCCCCACGCCTGACGCGGTCGATCCATCAGCTCGAAGACCCGCTCGCCGGCTACCACCGCCTGCTGCAGCATCGACTGCTGCGTAGTCAGCTCAATCAGCGGCTCGTTCAGCCGACCGAGATAGCTGATAAAGGCGTACAGTACCCCAACCTCAATGGTTCCCGTGGCGCTGAAGCCAAAGAGCATCAGCAGCCCGCACAGCACCAGCGTCGAGAAGAGGCTGAGCAGCGGACGCAGCAGGAAGCCGTCGAGACGCAGCGTTTGCATGCGCGCCAGATAGTGGGCGTAGCTGGCCTCGCGCATCCGCTCGCCGAACCGCGCCTGCTGGCGGAACTGCTGGATGACGCCCATACCGTTAATCACTTCATTAAAACCGTCGTTGATATCCGCCAGCCAGGCGCGCACCCGCCGGACAATAGGCGTACTGTAGCGCTGATAGATCATCATGACGATCAGCACCGCCGGGAAAATCGCCAGCGCCACCAGCGCCATGCGCCAGTCAAGGCTGAACATCGCCACCAGCATGGCGCCAATCAGCGCCGCACTGCGTAGCACTGTCGCCACCACGGTGACGTAGAGATCGCGGATCACCTCGGTGTCGTTAGTGACGCGGGAGATAAGCTGCCCGACCGGCTGCGTATCGAATTCACTCAGCGGCTGGCGCAGCGCGGCATCCATCACGTCGCTACGCAGCTGCTGAACGACGCCGACGGCGGCGCGGTTAAACAGCAGCGACTGGTTGTAGTGCAGCGTAGCCGCGAGGATCTGCAGGCTAAGATAGGCCACCGCGAGCCCGCTAACCAGCTTCAGCGGCAGCGAATTCTTCGCCACCATATTGTCGATGAAGTAGCTGATCAGCAGCGGGCCGCTGACTTCGGCGGCGGCCGCAACCCACATCATTCCGACCGCAATCAGCAGTGGCCTGCGCCACGGCGAGCCGTAGGCCAACAGGCGTTTTAAGGTCGGCCAGAGTTCGGTAAAACTACGCATCGGCAGCCTCCTCAAGGTCATGAGGGGCATCATCCAGCGCCGCCTCCAGCTGCTGATAGCGGTACATATCGCGATACCAGCCCGGCTGCACTGCCAGCACGTCATGGCGGCCGCGCTGGGCAATATGGCCATGCTGCATCACCAGAATTTCGCTGGCTTCCGTCAACGCCGATAGCCGATGGGCGCTGATAATCACCGTCCGCCCCTCTCCCCACTGCCGCAGGTTATAGAGTATCTGGTGCTCAGTGCGGCCATCTACCGCCGACAGAGCATCGTCAAGAATCAGGATCTCCGCCTCCAACAGCAGCGCGCGGGCAATCGAGATGCGCTGTTTCTGACCACCGGACAGCATCACGCCGCGTTCTCCCACCTCGGTCTCGTAGCCCTGAGGCAGGCGCAGGATATCCTCGTGAACGCTGGCAAGGCGCGCCACCCGCTCAATTTGCTCGGCCGTCGCGTCGGGCCTGCCGAGTGCGATGTTATTTGCCACGGTATCGGAAAACAGGAACGGGGTCTGATTGACCACCGCCAGCCGGCCGCGCCAGCTGTCGAGCTGTAGCCGGGTCAAGGGAATATCGTGAAAACGAATATCTCCCTGGGTGACGTCGAAGTGGCGCTGTATCAGCGCCAGAATCGTGCTTTTCCCCGAGCCGGTTGGCCCGCAGATGCCGAGCATTTGCCCCGGCTGCAGCACAAAATTGACCTTTTCCAGCGAGGGTTTGTTGGCCTGAGGATAGATAAACTCGCGCACGGCGACGCTAAGCGTTCCGCGCCCTTCCGGCGCCGATTCACTACCGTCTTTGACCGCCGGCGCCTCTTCCAGCATCGTGCGAATTCGGCTGTAGGCCGCGCTGCCGCGCTCGACGATATTAAACATCCACGCCAGCGCCAGCATCGGCCAAATCATCAGCCCCAGATACATCACAAAGCTGGTGAGCTGGCCCAGGGTCATGCTGCCCTGCAGCACCATCCAGCTTCCGCCGCCGATCGCCAGCAGGTTGGCGGTGCCGATAGCGATGTAAATCGTCGGGTCAAAGCGCGCATCGATACGCGCCACGCGCATATTTTTCTTACCGGTATCCTGCGCATCGGCCGCGAACTGCGCCGACTGCCGGTCTTCCAGGCCAAAGGCTTTAATCATGCGGATGCTGGTCAGGCTTTCCTGAGTTCGATCGTTGAGGCTTGAGAACGCCGCCTGCGCCACGCGGAAACGCTCGTGCAGGGCATCGCCGTTGCGCTTAATCACCAGCGCCATCACCGGCATCGGCAGCAGCGCCAGCAGCGTCAGCTGCCAGCTGATTTGCGTCGACATAACGATCAGCACCGCGCAGCCCATCACCAGCGAATCCACCAGCGTCAGCACGCCCTCACCCGCCGCGAAGACCACCCGGTCAACGTCGTTGGTGGCGCGGGCGATCAGGTCGCCGGTGCGATGGCGCAGGTAGAAGGCCGGATGCTGGCGGCTCAGCTGGCGATAGAAATCTTCCCGCAGCTCGACGGCCAGCTGATAGGAGGCGCCAAACAGCAGCACGCGCCAGACGTAGCGCAGCAGGTAAACCATTATCGCGATAAGTACCAGCACGCCAATCCACATCCACACCTTTTCTGCGGTGTAATGTTCTTTGGTGACGCCATCAACCACAATTCCCACCACCTTAGGCGGGATCAGCTGTAGGACGGCGATAATGGCCAGCAGAGCAATAGCGCCAAGATAACGGCGCCACTCCCGGCGGAAGTACCAGCTAAGTTGAGCAAATAATCGCAAGCAGTTAAATCCTGAGTGTATAAATCGTCGCGGCAAACGCCGTTAATCAATCGGTAAGGCCGTGGTGTATTTTATCTGTTCCATGGCAAAGCTCGAAGTCACATCGGAGAGTCCCGGAACGCTGTTCACCAGCCGTTTATAAAAATCGTCGTAACGCTTCATATCCGCGACCTGGACCCGCAGCAGGTAATCATACTCCCCCGCCATGCGCCAGAAGCCGAGAACTTCCGCCATTTGCGTCACCTCGCTCACGAAGCGGCAGTACCAGTCGCTGCTGTGATGCTGGGTCTTGATCAGCACGAAGGCCGTCAGGCTAAGACCGAGCTTTTCGGCATCAAGCAGCGCGACCCGCTCGCGCAGGATACCCTCATCTTCCAGCCGCTTCAGCCGTTTCCAGCAGGGCGTGGTGGTCAGATTAACGGCATCAGCCAACGCCTGCAAAGAGAGGGTGCAGTCCGTCTGCAGTAAAGAAAGCAGCTTGCGGTCAATTTTATCTAACATAGCCCACCAATAGAGAAAATTTTACTCCTTTTATTGTAATTCAAAGGCTAAATAGCAACAATTTTTCCTTCAACTTCCTTTAAGCTGGGCACAAAATGACAAACAGGAAATGAAGATGAACAGCGCCTGGGTAAAACACGCCATTAGCGAAATCAACGCCGACTATCAGCGCTCCGCCGACACGCACCTTATTCGCCTTGCGCTGCCCGGTTTCCCGGGGATCCAGATCTACCTGAAGGATGAAAGTACCCATCCCACCGGCAGCCTGAAGCATCGCCTGGCGCGCTCGCTCTTCCTTTATGGTCTGTGCAACGGCTGGATTAAAGAAGGGACGACGATTATCGAGTCGTCTTCCGGCTCCACCGCGGTTTCTGAGGCCTACTTCGCGCGCCTGCTGGGCCTGCCGTTTATTGCCGTGATGCCTTCCTGCACGGCGAAGCGCAAAATCGAACAGATCGAGTTTTACGGCGGCCGCTGCCATTTCGTGGCCAGCGCCTGCGAAATCTACGCCGCCTCCGAAACCCTGGCTCGCGAACTGAACGGCCACTATATGGACCAGTTTACCTTTGCCGAGCGGGCGACCGACTGGCGAGGAAACAATAATATTGCCGACAGCATCTTCCGTCAGATGACCCATGAGCCGCATCCGCAGCCGTCGTATATCGTGATGAGCGCGGGAACCGGCGGGACCTCAGCAACCATCGGCCGCTATATCCGCAGCCAGGGCTACGATACTCAGCTGATGGTGGTTGACCCACAAAACTCGGTGTTTCTCGACTACTGGCAGAGCCGCGACGCCAGCCTGCGCAGTCCGGTCGGCAGCAAAATAGAAGGTATCGGCCGCCCGCGCGTCGAGCCGTCATTTATTCCGGATGTGGTTGATGAAATGCTGCGCGTGCCCGATGCCGCCAGCGTCGCAACCGCCCTGTGGCTGGAGACGCTGCTGGGCCGTAAGGTCGGCGCCTCGACCGGTACCAATATGTGGGGCGTACTGGCGCTTGCCGTACGCATGCGTGTCGAAGGGCGGACCGGCTCGATTGTGACCCTGCTCTGCGACAGCGGCGAGCGCTACCTCGAAAGCTATTACAATCCCCAGTGGGTGGCGGCCAATATCGGCGACATCGCGCCGTGGCAGGCGCAAATTGCAGCAAAGACGGCGGCACAATAAAAAAAACCAGGCTTAATGCATCATCACGATGCCCAGGCCTGGCTTGCTGGAATAGTCTAATTATTCGGGGGAATAAGGAAGATCGGGTGTATCCAGCCAATGCGTTAAAAAGTGGGAGACGGCCTGATGGCGGCAGTCTCCGATAACCGGTAAATGCGGCAGCTCTGCCTTGAGCTGCGCCATGGCGTTGCCCATAATCACCCCGCGCCCGACGCTGCCCAGCATCTCGCGGTCGTTCATCGCGTCACCAAACGCCATACAATCCTGCAGCGTCAGGCCAAGATGCCGGCTAAGTACCGCCAGCGCCGCGCCTTTATTACAGCCATTCGGCAGCACTTCCAGACAATCAACGGCCGAGAAGCACATATGCGCGCGCTCGCCCAGAGCTTCAGTAAGCTGAACTTTCAGCCGCTGGAGATCCTGATGATCGCCGCAGAAGCACACTTTGGTGACCTCGTGCGCCGGCATGCGTTTTAAATCACAGATATGGTAGTGGAAGCCGCTAAAGACGTGCGCCTGCAGCAGCTCGGGGATCGCTTGCCCGGTAAACCAACCGCCGTCGTTGAATACGTGCATGCTGGCCGCGGTATCCCAGGCGCCGTGCAGTACGAGTTCAGCGACGCCCGGATCAAGATCGCATTGATGCAGCACCTCCCCCTCCAGGGAGTGAATGCGCGTGCCGTTGCCGGTAATCAGGAACGCATCGAGCGCAAACTCGCCGATCACGTGGCGCATTTCCAGGGCGTGGCGCCCGGTGGCAAAGGTCAGGGTAATATCGCGCTCACGCAGGCGTTTCAGGGTCGAAAGCGTGCGTTCTCCCAGACGATGGTCCGGCATTAACAGCGTACCGTCCATATCAAATGCAGCGAGTTTGGCCATGCTTTGCTCCCGGAGGTGAGGTGGGTTTTGCTTGTGTTCCAGTATTGCCTGAGATATACGGAAGTAATAGTGAATAGATATTTTTTATTGTTCCGGGTTTATAAACCGCGCTAGTGCGACCCCGAAGGGGCGAGGCCGAAGGACAGGCAAGATAATCGCCGCAGGCAACACAACCAACGTAAAGATTGCCTTGTCAGGTGAGGTGGATATACACAAAATCATTCGACCTGCATCAAGGCGGCAAGTGCGCGAATCCCCGGGAGCTTACGCCAGTAAGTGACCGGGGCGAGCAAGCGCGGCCAACACCAGCAACACAAGCAACGCCAGCAGCACCAGCAGCACAGAGACAGCCTTGTCGGTGGGGTGAATATGCACAAAATCATTCGACCTGCATCAAGGCGGCAAGTGCGCGAATCCCCGGGAGCTTACGCCAGTAAGTGACCGGGGTGAGCAAGCGCAGCCAACGCAAGAAACTCAAGCAGCACCAGCAGCACAGAGACAGCCTTGTCGGTGGGGTGAATATACACAAAATCATTCGACCTGCATCAAGGCGGCAAGTGCGCGAATCCCCGGGAGCTTACGCCAGTAAGTGACCGGGGTGAGCAAGCGCAGCCAACACCAGCAACACCAGCAACACCAGCAGCACCAGCAACACCAGCAACACCAGCAACACCAGCAGCACAGAGACAGCCTTGTCGGTGGGGTGAATATACACAAAATCATTCGACCTGCATCAAGGCGGCAAGTGCGCGAATCCCCGGGAGCTTACGCCAGTAAGTGACCGGGGTGAGCAAGCGCAGCCAACGCAAGAAACACTAGCAGCACCAGCAGCACAGAGACAGCCTTGTCGGTGGGGTGAATATACACAAAATCATTCGACCTGCATCAAGGCGGCAAGTGCGCGAATCCTCGGGAGCTTACGCCAGTAAGTGACCGGGGTGAGCAAGCGCAGCCAACGCAGAGGCAGGTTGAAGGATGAAGTGTATATGAGATTACTGAACAGGCTGAACCAGTACCAGCGCCTCTGGCTGCCTTCTTCCGGCGCTCCGCAGCAGGTTACCGTGGGCGAGCTGGCTGAGCGCTGTTTTTGCAGCGAACGTCATATCCGCACGCTGTTACGCCAGGCGCAGGAGGCCGGCTGGTTGAGCTGGCAGGCCAGTTCCGGTCGCGGCAAGCGCGGCACTCTTCTTTTTCACACTTCGCCTGAGATGCTGCGTAATGAGATGATGGAGCTGGCGCTCAATAGCGGGCAGCAGAAAAACGCGCTCGAGCTGGCCCAGCTGGCGCCGGTCGATCTTAAAGCGCTGCTGTCGCCGTTCCTCGGCGGTCAGTGGCAGAACAATACGCCGACCCTGCGGATCCCCTACTATCGCCCGCTCGAACCGCTGCGGCCCGGTTTTTTACCCGGCCGGGCGGAGCAGCACCTCGCCGGGCAGATATTTTCCGGTTTGCTGCGTTTTGATGCGCAAAGCACCTGTCCGATGGGGGATCTGGCCCACCACTGGCAGGTCTCGGCGGACGGATTACACTGGCATTTTTACATCCGCTCGACGCTGTTCTGGCACAACGGCGACCCGATAGAGACGCCTCAGCTACGCCAGCGTCTGCTGATGCTGCTCACTATACCGGCACTGCGTACGCTCTTCGCCAGCATCAGCCGGATTGATGTTACCCACGCCCAGCGTCTGACCATTACGCTGCATCGTCCGGACTACTGGCTGCCGTTTCGCCTTGCCAGCTATTGCAGCGTCCTCGCGCATCCGGACAATCCGACGATCGGCAGCGGTCCGTTTCGCCTCAAGCTGTTGAGCCCCGAGCTGGTACGGCTGGAGAATCATCCCCGCTATCATCTGAATCATCCGCTCATCCAGGCCGTTGAATATTGGATAACCCCGCAGCTTTTCGAGCAAGATTTAGGCACCAGCTGCCGTCATCCGGTGCAGATAACGATTGGCGATGCCGACGAGCTGGCCCATCTTCGTCAGGTCAGCAATAGCATTAGCCTGGGTTTTTGCTACCTGACGCTGCGCCAAAGCCCTCGTCTAAGCAAAGCTCAGGCCCAGCGACTGGTCGCGCTTATTCACCGCTCTTCGCTGCTGGAAACGCTGCCACTCGACGAAGATCTGATTACTCCCAGCAACGAAGTGCTTCCTGGATGGTCAATTCCGCAGGAGCCTGAAGATCGGCAGGTGGCACTGCCCGAGCGGCTTACCCTGCTCTACCATCTGCCGATTGAGCTGCATACGATGGCCGAACAGCTACGGCAGCGGCTAAGCGAGCTCGGCTGTCGCCTGACGCTTATTTTTCACGATGCCAAAAACTGGGATGGCTGCCAGGCACTGGCGCAGGCGGATTTGATTATGGGCGATCGCCTGATCGGCGAGGCGCCGGAATATACTCTTGAGCAGTGGCTACGCTGCGACGCCATGTGGCCAAATTTGCTAACCGGAGCGCAGTATGCTCATCTGCAGGCCACGCTTGATGCGGTCCAAATGCAGCCGGATGAGCGCAGCCGCAACGATGCTTTGCGTAACGTATTCAACAGGTTGATGGACGACGCCATCATGACGCCGCTGTTCAATTATAATTATCGCATTAGCGCCCCGCCGGGAGTTAACGGCCTGCGTCTTAACGCTCGCGGCTGGTTTGATTTCGCCAGCGCCTGGCTACCGGCCTCATCGCCATGATGAAGCTGGTCGCCGCGTCCATCAAGCGCTACCATACTGCTTTCATTTTAATAGCCAGGAATGACCATGAAACGCGCCGTAGTTGTCTTCAGCGGAGGACAAGATTCAACGACCTGTCTGGTGCAGGCTCTGAAACAGTATGATGAAGTGCACTGCGTCACTTTTGACTATGGACAGCGCCACCGCGCAGAGATCGACGTCGCTCGCGAGCTGGCGCTAAAGCTGGGCGCCGTGGCCCATAAGGTGCTCGACGTCACCCTGCTTAACGAACTTGCGGTGAGCAGCCTGACCCGCGATAGCATTCCGGTTCCGGACTACGAACCGGACGCCAGCGGTATTCCGAATACCTTCGTTCCCGGGCGTAATATCCTCTTTTTAACCCTGACGGCGATCTACGCCTGGCAGGTTAAAGCAGAGGCGATCATCACCGGCGTTTGCGAAACCGACTTCTCCGGCTATCCCGACTGCCGGGACGAGTTCGTGAAGGCCCTTAACCATGCCGTTAATCTGGGCATGGCAAAAGATATCCGCTTTGAAACGCCGCTGATGTGGCTCAACAAGGCTGAGACCTGGGCGCTGGCCGACTACTGGGGCCAGCTGGAGCTGATTCGTAGCGAAACCCTGACCTGCTATAACGGCATTAAGGGTGACGGCTGCGGGCAGTGCGCCTCCTGTAACCTGCGCGCCAACGGCCTGAATCAGTACCAGGCCGATAAGGTCGGCGTCATGGCCCTGATGAAGCAAAAAACGGGCTTACGCTAAGTATCGCCGGGCGCTTGCCCCGCCCGCGCTTCGCGTAGCGGGGAAAGTGCCCTGGTATGGGAGGGGCGTGGCAGAAAATATGCCCGCCGGCCCTTTCCGCTACAGCTCCATCTGCTCGAGCTTCTCGCGCAGCTCACCGTCCAGCGGCAGCGCCTTCTGCGTTTTCAAATCGATACAGACAAAGGTAATCATCGCATCGGCGACCACTTCCCCTTCGGGATTCAGGGTTACCGTCTGGCTTAAGGTGCCGCTTTTGCCGTTCAGCTGCTGCAGGTGGCTGGTGACGGTTAACACGTCTCCAAGGACCGCCGGACGGCGATAGTTAATATTGATGTTCACCACCACGAACGCGATATTGCGGGCAGTAAGCCAGTGGAACGCCGCGCTGTTTTCCAGGCCATCCCAGCGCGCCTCCTCGAGGAACTCGAGATAGCGGGCATTATTAACGTGCTGATAAACATCCAGGTGATAGCCGCGAACTTTAATTTGTGTCTGCATAGCGCAAATGCCTTTGTCTTATTATCGTTAATGAGGTAAGAGGTCACACCACTCGTGTAACCTCTTTAGTCTGGCAAAGATTTACGCTGCTGCAACCCCCCGGCGCAAAATTACAGGGTGAGGTGCGCCAGGTTTCGCTCTACCAGCGCATGACCCATTCCGGGAACCTGCTTGAGATCGTCGATGGTCTTAAACGGCCCAAACTCTTCGCGATAGCTCACAATCCCCTGCGCTTTCTTCAGGCCTACGCCATTCAGCGCCTCCATCAGGTCCTGCGCGCTGCCGCTATTGATGCTGACTTTCGTCGCCCCCGACTCCCCCACTTTGGCTGAGTCGGGCGCTTTAGCCCGCACGCTCTCCCTACCTGTCGACGCCGACGACTTGCCTGTCACCACCTGCGCCTTGCCCTCGGCAGGCGCCCCCTGCGCCATCGGGCTTCCCGCAGCGCAAAGTAATGCGGCGGCAACAACGATCGCTTTCACTCTTGGTTTCATGCTGTGTTCTCCTTTTTTGTAGACAGCAGAACCACGATAGCGAGCGGAGAAAAGGAGGACAAAAGGCGAATGCCAGAAATGGAAAAGGCCGCGAAAGCGGCCTTTGGGGATTACATTACGTTACTTGCTTTTGCGAGTATGCGCGAAATTACTGCTGCTGGTCGATGATATCGCCGAGCTTAATTTTCGCTGATTTACGCAGACTGCTCATCAGCGCTTCGAAAGCAATCTGAGCATTGTTTTGCGTAATACCCTGCACCATGGCCTGTTTCTGCTCAGCCGGCATGTCGCCTGCTTTAACGGCATCCAGAGCCAGCAGGACCACGTTACCGTTCGCATCACTGCCCACGCCGTAGCTTGCTTTACCCTGCTGTGGCAGCGGCAGAGCAAACGCGGCCTGGCTCAGCGGATCCTGCCCGGTACGCGCGAGCGTCTGCGCCGCGCCGAAGCTTAAGCCTGCGGCCTTCATCGCGTCATCGCCTTTGCCGTCTTTCAGGGCAGCCAGCAGTTTGTCCGCGTCAAGCTTAGCCTGCTGCTCGGCCTTGGTGTGCTTAACGATATCCGTTACCTGCGCTTTGACTTCCGCCAGCGGTTTAACGGCCTGTGCTTTATGCTCGCTAATGCGCACAACAAAGGCGCGATCGCCATCAACGGTGATGATATCGGAGTTGCTGCCCGGTGCGCCGTTTTCACCCACCAGACCACCGTTAAAGATAGCGTCGGAGACCGGCTTAAAGTTCAGCTCCTCCGGCAGGTTGTCGTGTCCGAACCAGCCGGTTTCAACAACCTTAACGTCTGCGACCTGTGCTGCACCGGCCAGAGATTCGTTATCGTTGCTGGCGGCATCGCTCACCTTCTGCTGCAGCGCATAGTACGCATCGAGGGCTTTTTCCTGCTTCACCTTCGCTGCGATATCCGCGCGAACGTCGGCCAGCGGTTTCACCTGCGCAGGCTGAACGTCAACCAGGCGTACGACCAGGAAACCGACGGAAGATTTGATCACGCCGGAGAGCTGACCTTTTTCTTTCAGCCCGGCCTCTTTCAGCTCGGGAACCGTTGCCGCATCTTCCAGCCAGCCCATGTCGCCGCCGTTGCGGGCAGAGATAATGTCGGTAGATTTTTCTTTCGCCAGCGTCGCGAAATCGGCGCCTTTTTTCAGTTCGTCCAGCACGGCCTGCGCGTCAGCTTCGGTCTTGGTCTGAATCACGCTGTAGCGGTTACGCTGCGGCTGAGTGAACTGGTCCTGGTGCTGGTCATACCAGGACTGAATTTCCGCGTCAGAAGCGTTCTCCTGCATGCTCGCTGCATCCATTTTGATGTAGCTCACTCGGAACTGCTCCGGCGCCATGAAGCGCGCCTGGTTCTGCTGATAGTAGGCCTCAACTTCCGCGTCGGTCACCGTCTGCTTCGCCGCCAGCGCGTTGACGTCAATCGTTGCTTCACGCACCACGCGCTGCTGAGAAACCAGCGCCGCCAGTTGGTCGGATTCGCCCGGCAGCATGAAGTCGGTGCCGGCAACGGCGTTAATCAGCTGCTGAGTCGTCAGCTGGTTGCGCAACGCCTGGGCGTACTGGTCGGTGGTCATGCCCATCTGATTAACGATGCCGCCAAAACGTTCGTTATCAAATTTACCGTTAGACTGGAAGGCCTGGGTCTGGAAGATGGCCTGCTTCACCTGAGCATCGCTGACGCTGAGGCCGAGTTCACGCGCGTACTGGTCAAGCAGCGATTCGTCGATCAGGCGGTTCAGCACCTGCTGGCGCATGGTTTTCATGTAGTTTTCGTTGGCTGCCAGTTCAGAGAACTGGTCGCCGAGCTGCTGCTGCATGCGATTACGTTCGCTGGCAACGGCATTTTCAAACTGTGAGCGACCAATTTCCTGGTCATTAACTTTCGCGGCATAATTGCTGCTGCCGCCAATCAGGTAACCACTCACCCCGGTCAAAATGAACGAGACAATGATGATACCGAAAATAATCTTGAGCACGACGCTGTTGGCGGCCGTGCGTAGGTTGTCCATCATGGTGTAACAACGCTCCGCTGTAGATGACTTTAGCTCGCGCAGCATAGCACGTGATGGCCGCCGCGCGTGAGGACCTATTTTGACAACAAAATGGGGTGATTGTCAGCCCACAAGTGTCCGCAAACACACATAAAGTCGCTTTCTGGACAAATAAAAAAGGCACATCTCTCGATGCGCCCTTGTACTTCGTCAAATTCCCTGACGGGAAGCCGATCAGTTGACCGCGTCTTTCAGCGCTTTACCAGCACGGAAACCCGGAACTTTAGCAGCGGCAATAGTAATTTCTTTACCTGTTTGCGGGTTGCGACCGGTACGGGCAGCACGCTCTTTAACAGCAAAAGTACCAAAACCTACCAGCGCAACGTCATCCCCAGCCTGCAGAGATTCAGTAACAGAAGCAATTAAAGCATCTAACGCACGTCCGGCTGCAGCTTTAGAAATGTCCGCACCCGCAGCAATTTTGTCAATCAGTTGAGATTTATTCACTGTTCTCTTCCTCTCTTTATAATTTATATCGCACCAGAATCCTTCGTGGTGCGACCGCGCAGCAGTTATATCAGGACTGTCATGCCCTTACAACAGAGTTGTAGATGACCCCCTGCCAGCGATCTAAGTTAGCTACACAAAAAAAGGCTGGCAAGCACGAATTTACTTACCAGCCCTACTTTTCTTAGCGCAATTTGCGCGAAATCACTATTTCGCCGTGACGACCTGCATGCCGAACGGTTCATTCTGCAGCGCAAGTGCCAGAACTTCTTCGATTCGTTTCACCGGATGGATATCCAAATCGGCGATAACGTTATCTGGAATTTCTTCAAGGTCACGTTTGTTTTCGTCAGGAATCAGAACAGTCTTAATGCCGCCGCGGTGCGCCGCCAGCAGTTTTTCCTTCAGACCACCGATTGGCAGCACCTGGCCGCGCAGGGTAATTTCCCCGGTCATGGCGACATCGGCGCGTACCGGATTGCCCGTCAGACAGGATACCAGCGCGGTACACATCGCAATACCGGCGCTTGGGCCATCTTTTGGCGTTGCCCCTTCCGGTACATGGACGTGGATATCACGTTTTTCGTAGAAATCTGAGTTAATACCCAGCTTATCCGCACGAGAACGCACCACGGTCAGCGCAGCCTGAATGGACTCCTGCATCACCTCACCGAGCGAACCGGTGTAGGTAAGCTTGCCTTTACCCGGAACGCAGGCGGTTTCGATGGTCAGCAGATCGCCGCCCACTTCCGTCCACGCCAGGCCGGTCACCTGACCTACGCGGTTTTCGCTATCCGCACGACCGTAGTCAAAGCGCTGAACGCCGAGGAAGTCGTGCAGGTTATCGCCGTTGATGGTGATGTGCTTGAGCGATTTATCCAACAGCAGCTGTTTAACCGCCTTACGGCACAGTTTGGAGATTTCACGCTCCAGACCACGCACGCCCGCTTCACGGGTGTAATAGCGAATGATGCCGACGATCGCGCTGTCTTCAACGGTCAACTCGTTTTTTTTCAGCGCGTTACGCTCGATTTGCTTCGACAGCAGATGCTGTTTAGCGATGTTCAGTTTTTCATCTTCGGTATAGCCGGAGAGACGAATCACTTCCATACGGTCCAGCAGCGGCGCCGGGATATTCATGGAGTTAGAGGTCGCCACGAACATCACGTCGCTCAGATCGTAGTCCACTTCCAGATAGTGGTCGTTAAAGGCCACGTTCTGTTCAGGATCCAGCACTTCCAGCAGAGCTGACGCCGGATCGCCGCGCATGTCGGAGGACATTTTGTCGATCTCATCGAGCAGGAACAGCGGGTTTTTAACCCCCACTTTCGCCATTTTCTGGATCAGTTTACCCGGCATTGAGCCGATGTAGGTCCGGCGGTGACCGCGGATTTCCGCTTCATCACGCACGCCGCCCAGCGCCATACGCACGTATTTACGTCCGGTGGCTTTGGCGATGGATTGACCCAGAGAGGTTTTACCCACCCCCGGCGGCCCAACCAGGCACAGGATCGGCCCTTTGAGCTTGTTCACGCGGCTCTGCACTGCGAGGTACTCAAGGATGCGATCCTTCACGCGTTCCAGACCGTAGTGGTCGGTATCGAGGATCTCCTGAGCCTGGCGCAGATCTTTTTTGACCTTGCTGCGGGCGCTCCACGGCACCTGCACCATCCAGTCGATGTAGCCGCGCACGACGGTGGCTTCCGCCGACATCGGCGACATCATCTTCAGCTTTTGCAGTTCCGCTTCGGTTTTTTCTTTCGCCTCTTTCGGCATTTTCGCCGCGTCGATTTTACGCTTCAACGCTTCGTTTTCGTCCGGGGCGTCGTCCATCTCGCCGAGCTCTTTCTGGATGGCCTTCATCTGCTCATTCAAATAGTACTCACGCTGGGACTTTTCCATCTGCTTTTTAACGCGGTTGCGAATGCGCTTCTCAACCTGCAGCAGATCGATTTCTGACTCCATCATCGCCATCAGATACTCCAGACGTTCGTTAACGTCTGACATCTCCAGCACGGACTGTTTGTCCGCCAGCTTCAGCGGCATGTGCGCCGCGATGGTGTCCGCCAGACGTGCGGGATCGTCGATGCTATTCAGCGACGTCAGCACTTCTGGTGGGATTTTTTTGTTCAGCTTGATGTAGCCTTCAAACTGACCGATAGCCGTGCGAACCAGTACTTCCTGCTCGCGCTCTTCAATAGCAGGCGATTCGAGGTACTCCGCTTTCGCTGAAAAATGCTCGCCGTCGTCGGATAACGCGGAAATACGCGCCCGCTGCAGGCCTTCAACCAGCACTTTTACCGTGCCATCAGGCAGCTTCAGCATCTGTAAAATTGACGCCACGGTCCCGACGGTGAAAAGATCATTTACACCCGGCTCATCCGTTGAAGCTTCTTTCTGCGCAACCAGCATGATTTTTTTATCATGGTCCATAGCCGCTTCAAGACAACGGATAGATTTTTCCCGCCCTACAAACAGGGGTATGACCATGTGCGGATAAACCACCACATCGCGCAATGGCAATACGGGGATTTCAATGCGTTCAGAACGCTCAGGATTCATAGAGCTCTCTCTTAGTTTAAAGTCCGCCAGGTAGCCAGCGGCACGACTCTTGATCGCGTCGCCGTTAATATGTAATCCAGTATATGGGGATGTAATCCACACATTCAACGGCAGGAATGCAGGAAAAATAAAAGGGGAGATAAAATCCCCCCTTTTTGGTTAACTGCTTGAGCGAGTTGGCTAATTATTCACCAGACGCCTGCTGCGCTTCCGGTTTCCCGTAAATCAGCAGCGGCTTGCTTTGTCCGTCGATAACCGAGGCGTCGATGACCACTTTTTCGACGTCTTCCATCGAAGGAAGATCGTACATGGTATCGAGCAGCGCCGCTTCTACGATAGAACGCAGACCGCGGGCGCCGGTTTTACGCGCCATCGCTTTTTTGGCGATAGCGTCCAGCGCTTCATCACGGAACTCCAGCTCAGCACCTTCCAGATTGAACAGCGCCTGATACTGCTTGGTCAGGGCGTTTTTCGGCTCTTTCAGGATTTGAATCAGCGCGTCTTCGCTCAGCTCGTTGAGGGTCGCCACCACCGGCAGACGGCCGATAAACTCGGGGATCAGACCAAACTTGATCAGATCTTCCGGCTCAACCTGAGAGAGCAGCTCGCCTTCGCTGGCCTTGTCGGATTTCGCTTTTACCGTCGCGCCGAAACCAATTCCGGAACCGGTCTCTACGCGATGAGAAATCACTTTATCCAGGCCGGCAAACGCACCGCCGCAGATAAACAGAATCTTGGAGGTATCAACCTGCAAGAACTCCTGCTGCGGATGCTTGCGCCCGCCCTGAGGCGGAACGGCGGCAATGGTGCCTTCGATAAGCTTCAGCAGCGCCTGCTGCACGCCTTCACCAGAAACATCGCGGGTAATCGACGGGTTATCCGACTTACGGGAAATTTTGTCGATTTCATCGATATAAACGATGCCGCGCTGCGCTTTCTGCACGTCGTAGTCGCATTTCTGCAGCAGTTTCTGAATGATGTTTTCGACGTCCTCACCCACATAACCGGCTTCGGTCAGGGTGGTAGCGTCAGCCATGGTGAACGGTACATCCAGCAGGCGAGCCAGCGTTTCCGCCAGCAGAGTCTTACCGGAGCCCGTCGGCCCAATCAGCAGAATGTTGCTTTTACCCAGCTCTACGCCGTTGCTGGTATCGCCATTGCGCAGGCGCTTGTAGTGGTTGTATACCGCAACTGCCAGCACTTTTTTCGCCGGTTCCTGGCCGATAACGTAATCGTCAAGATGGTGGCGAATCTCGTGCGGAGTCGGCAGTGCACTGCGCTCGCGATGCGGCGCCACTTCTTTAATCTCTTCGCGAATGATGTCGTTACATAAATCAACGCATTCGTCGCAGATATACACGGATGGCCCGGCGATCAGCTTACGCACTTCATGCTGGCTTTTGCCGCAAAAAGAGCAATACAACAATTTGCCCGATCCATCTTTGCGTTTATCTGTCATGAGTCCAAACCTCTTATTAAGTTCTTTGTGCCGCACACGACGACGCAAATGCCATTCTCAGGCGCAAGCCGCTGGTAAGCGTTGTGCCGCCCTACTTCAGACAAGTATAGCGGCACCCTTGCGCCAGGGGCATCAATTACGATGGGTCAAAATGGAATCGACAAGGCCGTATTCCACCGCTTCTGATGCAGACAGGAAGCGGTCACGCTCGGTGTCGCGCTCAATCTGCTCAAGGGATTGACCCGTATGGTGTGCCATCAGTTCATTCATGCGCCCCTTCACTTTCAGGATTTCACGGGCGTGAATTTCGATATCCGTTGCCTGACCCTGATAGCCGCCCAGCGGCTGGTGGATCATCACGCGGGAATTCGGCAGGCAGAAACGCTTGCCTTTCGCCCCTGCGGTCAGCAGGAACGCGCCCATGGACGCCGCCTGGCCCATACAAATGGTGCTCACGTCAGGCTTGATGAACTGCATGGTGTCATAAATCGACATCCCGGCGGTAATCACCCCGCCCGGAGAGTTAATGTACAGGTAAATGTCTTTTTCCGGGTTTTCTGCTTCCAGAAAAAGCATCTGCGCCACGATCAGGTTCGCCATGTGGTCTTCCACCTGGCCGGTCAGAAAAATGACGCGCTCCTTGAGCAGACGGGAATAGATATCAAAAGAACGTTCACCGCGCGAGGTCTGTTCAATGACCATCGGCACCAGGGCCATATGGGGTGCAAAGTTATCTCGTTCGCCACTGTATGACATTTCCGTCTCCTGGATTAATTTTGAATAAACCTGCTGCACTGATTGTAACCTTACGGACGGATTATCAGCCAGAGTCTTCTGCCCGTCATCATTCGAATTACCGCTGCTTAAGCTGAATTCCTGCGTCCTCAATGATGGCGGCAAGACACGCTTCGTCATTATGTATGATTTCACGCGTGCAGTTACGTTCCCCGGTAATGGGGGCGTTGTCGCCATAATTCAAGCATAACAATCTTTTGTCGTAACGCTATCACTGAAATCGGCTTTTCGCACTCGTCCTAACGCCATCATTGTTCTAAAAAAAAACCCGCAGCCTCTCGGCAACGGGTTTTGCTCGAACCTTAAACCGCCGGGCGAAATTACGCCTGCTGGTTCATCAGTTCGCTGAAGGAGGTCGCTTTTTCGGAAACTTTAGCTTTCGCCAGTACCGCTTCAACAGCCTGCTCTTCCAGAGCTACGTTACGCATGTTGTCCATGAGTTCGTTGTTTTTGCTGTAGAACTCAACAACTTCAGTCGGATCTTCGTAAGCAGAAGCCATCTCTTCGATCAGGCCTTTCACGCGGTCTTCGTCAGCTTTCAGCTCGTTGGTACGAATCACTTCGCCCAGCAGCAGGCCAACAACAACGCGGCGTTTAGCCTGCTCTTCGAACAGCTCACGCGGCAGTTCCAGAGCCTGGTTTTCGTTACCACCAAAGCGCTGAGCAGCCTGACGACGCAGAACGTCGATTTCGCTGTCGATCAGTGCCGCAGGAACGTCGATTTCGTTAGCCTTCACCAGACCTTCAATAGCCTGAGTTTTCACGCGGTTACGCACGGCGCCTTTCAGCTCGCGATCCATGTTTTTACGCACTTCAGCGCGCAGACCTTCTACGGAACCATCTTCAACGCCGAAACGTTTGATGAATTCTGCAGTCAGTTCCGGCAGCTCACGCTCTTCAACTTTCTTCAGGTTAATAACGAACTTAGCCGCTTTACCTTTCAGAGTTTCTGCGTGGTACTCTTCCGGGAAGGTCACTTCGATAGTGAACTCTTCGCCAGCTTTGTGGCCTTTGATACCGTCTTCAAAGCCCGGGATCATACGACCCTGGCCCATCGCCAGTACGAAGTCAGACGCTTTGCCGCCTTCGAACTCTTCGCCGTCAACAGAACCGCTGAAGTCGATGGTTACGCGGTCTTCTGCATCAACAGCGCCGTCTTTGTCTTTCCAGTTCGCCTGCTGCTTACGCAGGGTGTCCAGCATGGTGTCGACGTCAGCTTCGGTCACTTCAACAACCGGTTTTTCAACTTCGATCGCGTCCAGACCCTGCAGCTCAACTTCCGGATAAACTTCGAATTCTACCGCGTAGGTGAAGTCTTCACCCAGCTTGTATTCGCCCGGAACATAGTTCGGTGCGCCAGCCGGATTGATTTTCTCTTTGATGATCGCGTCAACGAAGTGACGGCTCATCAGGTCACCCAGCACGTCCTGGCGAACGGATGCGCCATAACGCTGAGCGACAACATTCATCGGCACTTTACCCTTGCGGAAGCCGTCAATGCGAACTTTTTTCGCTACGTTGACCAGCTCGCTTTTGACAGCATTCTCGATGCTGTCAGCAGCGATAGTAATCGTTACACGGCGCCCAAGGCCCTGAGTGGTTTCAACTGAAACTTGCATCTTGTTACCTCAAAAAAATCACAGTGCTCGGTCAACTCTGGAAGCGCGTGTAGGTTGCTTCGCAGAACCGGGATGCCCTCTTCACTTCAGAAACACATTCCCTGTCGTCAGAATCATCCCGAAGACATTCATATAAGACGCGGCATTATAGCGGCATCACTTTTGTGAGTCGAGAACGGTTGTCGCCCACTGCTGCGGCATTTTTCACATTTCTCGTGCAAATTTACCTGTAAAAGTGTCCATAGCGCACATTTTCCAGGCAAAATAAAACGGCCCGTAGGCCGTTTTCTGATAAATCTTCACGCAACATACTGGAAAAGCTCCGGCGGTTGCAAATAGGATTTCTACGCGATGCTTCCAGCCCCGCGACAGGCAGGGGAGGCAAACACGGTGTCCTGGAGTCCTTCCCACTCTTTAATCGTATAGGTATGCAGCGCTAGCGCGTGCACGGGGCCAGACAGCTCCTCGGTCAACGTACCGTAAATCATACGGTGACGGCTGAGAAAACGCTCGCCGGTGAAACGATCGCTCACCAACACCACTTTAAAATGACTTTCGGAGCCCGCGGGAACATTGTGGCGATAACTCTCATCCACGACTTCGAGATACACGGGGTCGAACGCTGCCCTAAGTTTTGCTTCGATCTGTTCACGTATCATCATGAATTTTCTCCTCCGACAACGCTGAGATGCCGCCATTCCTTTTAAATGTTAGCCGCTTTTACCGTTTCCATTACGGGAAAACAACAAAAAATTAGCATTTCTCTGATATTTTCATTCAAAAGTATCAAGTTTACTGGCTCTGCGTGGCGTAATGTCCGTGCGGATCGCCATGAAAATGGGAAGACGGCCAGAAAACGCACAGCGCGATGAATTTACATACGTTGTCACTTCCCCTCGCCGTTGGCGATGTTATGATGACGACAATTTTCCTCATAACAACACTATGCCTTGAGACCCCTGAACATGTTTAAGAAAATTCTTTTCCCGCTGGTCGCAATGTTTATGCTGGCAGGATGCGCCACACCGCCGACCACTATTGATGTCTCGCCGAAAATGTCCCTGCCTCAGCAGGATCCGAGCCTGATGGGCGTGACCGTCAGCATTAACGGCGCCGATCAGCGTCCGGACCAGGCCCTGGCCAAAGTGACCCGCGATAATCAGCAGGTCACCCTGACCGCCTCCCGCGATCTCCGCTTCCTGCTGCAGGAAGTGCTGGAGAAACAGATGACCGCCCGCGGCTATATGATTGGGCCGAACGGTGCCGTCGATCTGCAAATCATCGTGAATAAACTGTACGCCGACGTTTCCCAGGGCAACGTGCGTTACAATATCGCCACCAAGGCCGATATCGCCATCATCGCCACCGCGGCGAACGGCACGAAGATGACCAAAAACTACCGCGCCAGCTATTCCGTGGAAGGCGCATTCCAGGCTACCAATAAGAATATCGCTAATGCGGTGAACAGCGTTCTGACCGACACTATCGCCGACATGGCGCAGGACACCAGCATCCACGACTTCATCAAGCAAAACGCGCGTTAATAAAATCACGAACCCGGCCAGCGGTCGGGTTCGTGCTACAGGCCCATGTCCAGTCACTACTTACGTATTTTTCAGCAGCCTAAATCAGCTATTTTGCTGATCCTTGGCTTTGCTTCCGGTTTGCCTCTCGCCCTCACCTCCGGCACGCTGCAGGCGTGGATGACCGTCGAGAATATCGATCTGAAAACCATTGGTTTCTTTTCGCTTGTCGGCCAGGCCTACGTCTTCAAGTTCCTGTGGTCACCGGTCATGGACCGCTACACGCCGCCGTTTCTCGGCAGGCGCCGCGGCTGGCTGCTGCTGACGCAGTTTCTGCTGCTTATCGCCATCGCGGCCATGGGCTTCCTTGAACCCTCGACGCAGCTGCGCTGGATGGCGGCGCTGGCGGTGGTTATTGCCTTCTGTTCCGCATCGCAGGATATCGTTTTCGACGCGTGGAAAACCGACATTCTGGCCGCCGAGGAGCGCGGAGCCGGCGCCGCGGTTAGCGTGCTGGGCTACCGCCTGGGGATGCTGGTTTCCGGCGGCCTGGCGCTATGGCTGGCCGACCGCTGGCTGGGCTGGCAGGGCATGTACTGGCTGATGGCCGCGCTGCTGGTTCCGTGCATCATCGCCACCCTGCTGGCGCCGGAGCCCAGCGACGCGATCCCGGTACCGAAAAGCCTTGAGCAGGCCGTCGCGGAACCGCTTCGCGATTTCTTCGGCCGCAACAACGCCTGGCTGATCCTGCTGTTAATCGTCCTTTATAAGCTCGGCGACGCTTTTGCGATGAGCCTGACGACCACTTTTCTGATCCGTGGCGTCGGTTTTGACGCCGGTGAGGTGGGGATGGTGAATAAAACGCTGGGATTGTTTGCCACAATCGTCGGCGCCCTGTACGGCGGCGTATTGATGCAGCGCCTGACCCTGTTTCGCGCCCTGCTGATTTTCGGCCTGCTGCAGGGGGTCTCCAACGCCGGCTACTGGCTGCTGTCGATTACTGATAAGCATATCTACTCGATGGCCACGGCGGTGTTTTTTGAAAACCTGTGCGGCGGAATGGGGACCGCGGCGTTTGTCGCGCTATTAATGACGCTGTGCAATAAATCGTTCTCCGCCACCCAGTTTGCGCTGCTGTCGGCGCTCTCTGCCGTCGGGCGCGTGTACGTCGGGCCAATTGCCGGCTGGTTTGTTGAAGCCCACGGCTGGCCAACGTTTTATCTCTTCTCGGTCGTGGCGGCTGTTCCCGGCATCGTGCTGCTGCTTATCTGCCGGCGCACGCTGGAACATACCCAGCGTACGGAGAGGTTTATGCCGCGAACGCATTATCGGCAGGCCTATTCCCTGGCCATGATCGTGCTGGCTATCGGCTGCGTCATGCTCGCGGTATGGCTGCTGCTGCTGGTGCTGAATGCCCTCGATTACACCTCGTTCTCCTTCTTATCCGGGCTGCTGGAGATTGCGGCGCTAACCGCCGTTGGCGGCATTTTGCTCGGCAGCCTGCTGGACTATCTGGCGCTGCGCAAAACGGAGCTGGCTTAGGGTTGCCGCGTTCTGCGGGGCCCAGCGCGCCTGGGCCTGCGTCTGTCGGCGGCGGGAATAAGCCGTTTTAATCACTAAACGTAATTATAACGGCTTATTAACGATTTTATATTTTCATTTTTTCATTTGTTGTTTTGTGCGTTTTACATTTTGGGAAATTATTGACAATTTTTATTCAATTCATTAAATAATTTAAACGATTCAGCAAAGGCCATTTATTTCCTCTCGCCGTCGATGTCTTTTATTTGATAATTAAATGTTAATTAGTTGTACTGCTTTCTCGATAGTTATACTCATTATCCTATAAGCAACTTCATTCTTATCCCTTTCGTTATAGATCCAGCGCAAATCAGGCTTTGCAAGCGACAGCGTCACACTCGGTTACATATGTGACAAAGCAAGCAGAACCCACTAACACGGAACTGACACAGCTCCAATCATGTTTACAGTAATGCAACCTTCCCGTAAAATGCCCGCACACTTTAAGCGCCACCAGATTCCGTGGAATTGAGGTCGTTCAATGAGACTTAGGAAATACAATAAAAGTTTGGGATGGATGTCATTAATCGCAGGTACTGTATTACTCAGTGGTTGTGATTCTGCGCTCCTTGACCCAAAAGGACAGATTGGATTGGAGCAACGTTCTTTGATACTGACGGCCTTTGGCCTGATGATGATTGTCGTTATTCCCGCCGTCTTAATGGCAGTAGGATTTGCCTGGAAGTATCGCGCGAGCAATAAAGATGCGAAGTATAGCCCGAACTGGTCACACTCCAACAAAGTTGAAGCTGTGGTCTGGACGGTTCCTATCCTGATCATCCTGTTCCTGGCCGTTCTGACCTGGAAAACCACTCACGCATTAGAGCCAAGCAAACCGCTAGCTCACGAAGAGAATCCGATCGTCATCGAAGTTGTTTCGATGGACTGGAAATGGTTCTTTATTTATCCGGAACAGGGTATTGCTACCGTCAACGAAATCGCCTTCCCGGCGAACGTACCGGTACACTTCAAAGTGACCTCTAACTCCGTGATGAACTCGTTCTTTATCCCACGTTTAGGCAGCCAGATTTACGCAATGGCCGGGATGCAGACTCAGCTGCACCTCATCGCGAACGAAACTGGTACTTATGACGGTATCTCCGCAAGCTATAGCGGCCCGGGCTTCTCAGGAATGAAGTTCAAAGCTCTCGCCACGCCGGATCGTGCATCCTTCGATCAGTGGGTAGCGAAAGTCAAACAGTCTTCGAACACCATGGACTCCATGGCTGCCTTCGAAAAAGTGGCTGCGCCTAGCGAATACAACAAAGTGGAATACTTCTCTAACGTGAAGCCTGATTTGTTTAAAGACGTTATTGGCAAATTCATGTCTCACGGCAAGAGCATGGACATGTCCCAACCTGAAGGCGAGCACGCAGCGCACGAAGGAATGGAAGGCATGGACATGAGCCACGCGGAAACCGCTCACTAAGGGACCGAGGAAGAAAACGATGTTCGGAAAACTAACACTGGATGCAGTGCCCTATCACGAACCTATTATCGTGATTACGGTAGCTGCAATCATCATCGGGGGACTGGCGCTTCTGGCGGCAATCACTTACTTCGGTAAGTGGTCCTACCTGTGGAAAGAGTGGCTGACTTCGGTTGACCACAAACGACTCGGTATCATGTACGTCATCGTAGCAATTGTTATGCTGCTGCGTGGCTTTGCTGACGCCGTTATGATGCGTAGCCAGCAGGTGCTGGCCTCGGCCGGGGATGCGGGCTTCCTGCCTCCTCACCACTACGATCAGATCTTTACCGCCCACGGCGTTATCATGATCTTCTTCGTAGCGATGCCGTTTGTTATCGGTCTGATGAACCTCGTTGTTCCGCTGCAGCTCGGCGCGCGCGACGTGGCGTTCCCGTTCCTTAACAACCTGAGCTTCTGGTTCACCGTTGTTGGCGTCATTCTGGTTAACCTCTCTCTGGGCGTCGGTGAGTTCGCGCAGACCGGTTGGCTGGCCTACCCGCCGCTATCGGGAATCGAGTACAGCCCGGGCGTTGGGGTCGATTACTGGATCTGGGCTCTCCAGCTGTCCGGTATCGGGACAACCTTAACCGGTATTAACTTCTTTGTGACCATTATCAAGATGCGTGCCCCTGGCATGACGATGTTCAAGATGCCCGTGTTTGCCTGGGCTTCTCTGTGCGCCAACATCCTGATTATTGCTTCCTTCCCAATTCTGACCGTCACCGTCGCGCTGCTGACCCTGGACCGCTACCTGGGCACCCATTTCTTTACCAACGATATGGGTGGCAACATGATGATGTACATCAACCTGATTTGGGCCTGGGGTCACCCGGAAGTGTACATTCTGGTTCTGCCGGTATTCGGCGTGTTCTCCGAAATCGCGGCAACCTTCTCGCGTAAGCGTCTGTTCGGCTATACCTCGCTGGTATGGGCAACCATTTGTATTACCGTTCTGTCGTTCATCGTTTGGCTGCACCACTTCTTCACCATGGGTGCCGGCGCGAACGTCAACGCCTTCTTCGGTATTACAACCATGATTATCGCCATCCCGACCGGGGTGAAGATCTTCAACTGGCTGTTCACTATGTACCAGGGACGTATCGTCCTGAACTCTGCCATGCTGTGGACTATCGGCTTCATCGTCACCTTCTCCGTAGGCGGCATGACCGGTGTACTGCTGGCGGTTCCGGGCGCGGACTTCGTTCTGCACAACAGCCTGTTCCTGATTGCCCACTTCCATAACGTTATTATCGGTGGTGTGGTCTTCGGCTGCTTCGCAGGTCTGACCTACTGGTGGCCAAAAGCCTTCGGCTTCACGCTGAACGAAACCTGGGGCGTACGCGCGTTCTGGTTCTGGATCATCGGCTTCTTCGTGGCGTTTATGCCGCTGTACGTGCTGGGCTTCATGGGGATGACCCGTCGTCTGAGCCAGCAAATCGATCCGCAGTTCCACCCGATGCTGGTTGTTGCAGCATGCGGCGCGGCGCTGATCGCTTGCGGTATCCTCTGCCAGCTGATTCAGTTCTACGTCTCCATCCGCGATCGCGATCAAAACCGCGACCTGACCGGTGACCCGTGGGGCGGCCGTACTCTGGAGTGGGCAACCTCTTCACCTCCGCCGTTCTATAATTTTGCTATCGTTCCGAACGTCCACGAGCGCGATGCGTTCTGGGAAATGAAAGAAAAAGGCGAAGCGTACAAGAAACCTGCAGGCTATGAAGAGATTCATATGCCGAAAAACAGCGGCGCCGGCATCGTTATTGCTGCCTTCGCGACGGTGTTTGGTTTCGCGATGATCTGGCATATCTGGTGGATGGCGATTGTTGGCTTTGTCGGCATCGTTGTAACCTGGATTATTAAGAGCTTTGACGAAGACGTGGATTACTACGTGCCTGTTGCAGAAGTCGAAAAACTGGAAGGTCAGCATTTCGATGAAATTAACAAAGCGGGGCTGAAAAATGGCAACTGATACTCTTGCGCATAACGCCCACGGACACGACCACGGGCATCACGATACAGGGCCGATGAAGGTATTCGGCTTCTGGATCTACCTGATGAGCGACTGCATTATCTTCGCCACCCTGTTCGCTACCTATGCCGTTCTGGTGAACGGCACGGCGGGCGGCCCGACCGGTAAAGATATTTTCGAACTGCCGTTCGTTCTGGTTGAAACTGCTCTGCTGCTGTTCAGCTCCATCACCTACGGCATGGCGGCTATCGCCATGTACAAAAACAACAAGAGCCAGGTCGTTTCCTGGCTGGCGCTGACCTTCCTCTTCGGGGCAGGGTTCATCGCGATGGAACTCTATGAATTCCATCACCTGATTGTTGAAGGTATGGGTCCGGATCGCAGCGGCTTCCTGTCAGCGTTCTTCGCGCTGGTAGGTACGCACGGTCTGCACGTCACCTCCGGTCTGATCTGGATGGCGGTGCTGATGTTCCAGGTTTCGCGTCGCGGCCTGACACCAACTAACCGTACCCGTATCATGTGCCTGAGCCTGTTCTGGCACTTCCTGGACGTGGTGTGGATCTGCGTGTTCTCTGTTGTTTATCTGATGGGGGCAATGTAATGAGTCATTCTACCGATCATAACGGCGCTTCTCACGGCAGCGTTAAGAGCTACATGACAGGGTTTATCCTGTCGATCATTCTGACGGCCATTCCGTTTGCTATGGTTATGAGTGGCTCCGCATCGCATGCGGCTATTCTGGGAACTATCCTGGTCACTGCTGTTGTGCAGATCGTGGTACACCTGGTGTACTTCCTGCACATGAACAGCAAATCTGACGAAGGTTGGAACCTGACCGCGTTTATCTTCACCGTAATCATCATTGCTATCGTTGTTATCGGCTCCATCTGGATTATGTGGAACCTGAACTACAACATGATGATGCACTAAGAGCGGCGAGTATGTTTAAGCAATACCTGCAAGTAACGAAACCTGGCATCATTTTCGGCAACCTGATCTCGGTGATCGGCGGTTTCCTGCTGGCCTCTAAGGGCCACATCGACTATCCGCTGTTCGCCTGGACGCTCCTTGGCGTGTCCCTGGTGGTCGCCTCGGGTTGTGTATTCAACAACTACATCGACCGTGATATCGATCGCAAGATGGAACGGACGAAAAACCGGGTGCTGGTCAAAGGGCTGATCTCGCCAGGAGCTTCGCTGGTATACGCCACCTTGCTGGGTATTGCTGGCTTCATGCTCCTGTGGTTTGGCGCTAATCCCCTGGCCTGCTGGCTGGGGGTGATGGGGTTCGTGGTTTATGTCGGCGTCTACAGCCTGTACATGAAGCGCCACTCCGTTTACGGCACGCTGATTGGTTCTCTCTCCGGCGCTGCGCCGCCGGTGATTGGCTACTGTGCGGTTACCGGTAATTTCGATAGCGGTGCCGCCATTCTGCTGGCTATCTTTAGCCTGTGGCAGATGCCTCACTCCTATGCCATCGCGATTTTCCGCTTCAAGGATTATCAGGCGGCAAATATTCCGGTTCTGCCGGTAGTGAAAGGTATCTCGGTTGCCAAGAACCATATCACCGTCTACATCATTGCTTTCGCCGTCGCGACGCTGATGCTCTCTCTGGGTGGCTACGCCGGGTATAAATACCTGGTCGTGGCGGCCGCGGTGAGCGTCTGGTGGCTGGGTATGGCGCTGCGCGGTTACAAAGTGGCCGATGATAAAGTCTGGGCGCGCAAGCTGTTCGTCTTTTCCATCGTCGCTATTACCGCGCTGTCGGTGATGATGTCCGTCGACTTTATGGTGCCGAACTCGCACAATCTGCTGGCCTACGTCGGATAAGATTGGCTCTGTGACAAACCCCGCTTCGGCGGGGTTTTTTATTTGTACCGCTTGCTAATCAGCATCGCCTGCGCGCTATACATCCCATGCCAGTCGGCGATGTCGCCCGGCAAATTGCCTTCCCTCCCCCGCGTCTTCATTTCCTCCACAGATATCGCCATTTTTCGATCGCCCTCGCACAAACGAAAAATAAATTTCAAATTAATAATAAAATGAAATAAACAATTCCATAATGTGGATGCCGAAATATGCCCATCGATGGCGCAAGCGGCAGGAATCACTCAGCGTCCCCTCTGACACCCGTGTTTTTGAAAGGAGAGCTCCATGTTAAACGGCATGAAACCCCTGCCCCGTTCCCTGCGCTGGGGTATGGTCGGCGGCGGCGGCACCAGCCAGATTGGCTACAGCCACCGCTCTGCGGCGCTGCGCGACGACGTCTTTACCCTGCTGGCAGGCGCGCTCGATATCGATGCCGAACGCGGACGCCGGTTTGGCCAGCAGCTCGGCATCGCGCCAGAGCGCTGCTACGCCGATTATCAAACCCTGTTCCGCGAGGAGGCGCTGCGTCCCGACGGCGTCGAGGCGGTGTCGGTCACCACGCCTAACAATACCCACTTTGCGATCGCCAAAGCCGCGCTGGAGGCCGGGCTGCACGTTATCTGCGAAAAGCCGCTGTGCTTCACCGCCGCCGAAGCCAACGAGCTGCTGGCGCTGAGCCGCCGGCAGAACAAAATCGTCGGCGTCACCTACGGCTATGCCGGATATCAGATGGTCCAGCAGGCGCGGCAAATGATCGCCGAAGGTCTGCTCGGCCAGATTCGGGTGATCACCATGCAGTTCGCCCACGGCTTTCATAACGAGGCGGTCGAGCTGCAGGCGGAATCAACCCGCTGGCGGGTGACGCCGGAGTACGCGGGCCCGAGCTACGTACTGGGCGATCTCGCAACGCACCCGCTGTTTATCGCCGAAACCATGGTGCCGCAGATCAACATTAAGCGCCTGATGTGCACCCGCCAGAGCTTCGTTAAGTCCCGGGCGCCGCTGGAAGATAACGCCTTCGTGCTGATGGAGTACGACAACGGTGCGGTCGGTTCGATGTGGACCAGCGCGGTCAACAGCGGCGCCATGCATTCACAAAAGGTGCGCGTGGTCGGTGAAAAGGCCAGTATCGAATGGTGGGATGAGCGCCCCAACCAGCTCAGCTACGAGGTGCAGGGCGAACCGGCACGGATCCTTGAGCGCGGAATGCCCTACCTCAGCCGCGAGGCGCTGGCGGACGATCGCATCGGCGGCGGCCATCCTGAGGGTCTGTTCGAAGCCTGGGCAAACCTCTACCGCCGCTTCGCTATTGCCATGGATGCGACAGATCGCGGTGACGCTGAGCTGCTGGCAGACTTCTGGTACCCGAACGTCGAGGCCGGCCTGCACGGCGTCTACTGGGTTGAGCAATGCGTGAAATCCGCCGACGCCGGCGCCCAGTGGGTTGACTTTAATTTACAATAAATGCTGCATCCCGGTGGGGCTTCCTCCACCGGTTTCTTTATTTCTACCGCACTTACCTCGCCGCGCAACAGACCGGTAATATCTGTTAAACAAACATTTATTTACGCTTCCGGCTCCCCCCACTACACTAGGCGCAGTTTTTAGATTGAGGTGGTAATGAACGATAACAAAATGACGCCAGGCGAACTGCGCGCGACCTGGGGTTTGGGAACCGTATTCTCGCTGCGTATGCTCGGCATGTTTATGGTTCTGCCGGTTCTAACCACCTACGGTATGGCATTACAGGGTGCCAGCGAGGCTCTTATCGGTCTGGCGATTGGTATTTATGGGCTGGCCCAGGCCCTGTTTCAGATCCCGTTCGGTCTGCTTTCCGACCGTATCGGCCGCAAGCCGCTGATCGTAGGCGGCCTGCTGATCTTCGTTATTGGCAGCGTTATCGCCGCGCTCAGCGACTCCATCTGGGGCATTATCCTCGGCCGGGCGCTGCAGGGCTCCGGGGCGATTGCCGCCGCGGTCATGGCGCTCCTTTCCGATTTAACCCGCGAGCAGAACCGCACCAAAGCGATGGCCTTTATTGGCGTCAGCTTCGGCGTAACCTTTGCTATCGCCATGGTGCTGGGGCCGATAGTCACCCACCAGTTGGGCCTGCACGCCCTGTTCTGGATGATCGCCGGACTGGCGTCTATTGGCATACTGCTCACCCTGTGGGTGGTGCCCAACAGCCATAATCACGTCCTGAACCGCGAATCAGGCATGGTAAAAGGCTGCTTTAGCAAAGTGCTCGCCGAGCCAAAGCTGCTGAAGCTCAATTTCGGCATTATGTGCCTGCACATCATGCTGATGTCGACATTCGTCGCCCTTCCCGGCCAGTTGGAGGCCGCAGGCTTCCCCGCCGCTGAGCACTGGAAGATTTATCTGGTGACCATGCTTATCTCTTTTGTCTCGGTCGTGCCGTTTATCATCTATGCCGAAGTGAAGCGCAAGATGAAGCAGGTCTTCGTGTTCTGCGTTGCGCTGCTGCTGGTCGCTGAAATCGTCCTGTGGGGCGCGGGCGGATACTTCTGGGAGCTGGTAGCGGGGGTTCAGCTGTTCTTCCTCGCCTTTAACCTGCTGGAAGCGCTGCTGCCGTCGTTGATTAGCAAAGAGTCGCCGGCCGGGTACAAAGGCACCGCGATGGGCATCTACTCCACCAGCCAGTTTCTCGGCGTGGCGATTGGCGGCGCGCTCGGCGGCTGGGTTGACGGCTTCTTCGATTCGCAGACCGTATTCCTGCTCGGCGCGCTGCTGGCGATGCTGTGGCTGCTGGTTGCCGGAACGATGAGCGAGCCGCCGTACGTCAGCAGCCTGAGAATTGAAATCCCGGGTGAGGTGGCCGTAGATGATTCGCTGCAGACGCGTCTGCTGGCCCTCGACGGGGTGAAACAGGCGCTGGTGGTTGCCGAAGAGCGTTCGGTCTACGTCAAAATCGACAGCAAGCTGACCAATCGCTTCGAGGTTGAGCAGGCGATAAAAGGAAGTTAAAAAAAGCGGGGATAACCCGCTTTTTTATTAGTCGCGGAAGTTCTTGAACTGGAACGGCTGGCCTAAATCGCCGCCGCGCACCAGCGCCATTACCGCCTGCAGATCGTCACGCGCCTTGCCGGTCACGCGGATCTCTTCGCCCTGAATCTGCGCCTGCACCTTCAGCTTGCTGTCTTTGATGAGCTTAACGATTTTTTTCTGCATCGTGCTCTCAATACCCTGCTTCAGTTTGGCATCCACAAACCAGGTTTTACCGCTGTGTACGAACTCTTCCGGCACCTCGAGAGAGCTGCCCTCAATGCCGCGCTTCAGCAGCTTAGCGCGCAGAATATCCAGCAGCTGGTTAATCTGGAAATCAGACTCGCTGAGAACCTTGATGGTCTCATTTTTTTCGTTCAGCTCAAAACTGGCTTCCACGTTACGAAAATCAAAACGCGATTCAACTTCACGGGTCGCATTCTCTACGGCGTTTCGAACTTCCTGAAGATCGACTTCAGAGACAATATCGAAAGATGGCATCTTTTCCTCTCCATTCGTTTCTTTTGCGTTGCATAATACCTGCAACACGGCATAACTCAACTGGTTATCCCGCAAGCATAGCTGACGGCGCTATGCTCCAGGTTTTTCCAGCCGCGGCGGCATCGGCTGCAGCAGGAAGGACAACGAGTATATACTTTAGCTATGAGTGCCTGGGATTGTCGCAGGTGAGGAGGATTAATGAAGGTAACCGTACTCGGATGCGGTGCGCTTGGACAGCTATGGCTGACCGCGCTGTGTAAACATGGACACGAAGTCCAGGGGTGGTTGCGCGTCCCACAGCCTTTCTGCAGCGTCAATCTGGTCGAGAGTGACGGCAGCATTTTCAACGAATCGTTAACCGCTAACGACCCCGATTTTCTCGCCAGCAGCGACCTGCTGCTGGTTACCCTGAAGGCCTGGCAGGTCTCTACGGCGGTAAAGAACCTCGCCGAGCGCCTGCCCGCCTCCTCCCCGATACTGCTTATCCATAACGGCATGGGCACCGTCGACGAGCTCAAAGGCGTCACCCAGCCCCTGCTGCTGGCGTCAACCACCCAGGCCGCACGGCGCGACGGCAACGTTATCGTTCACGTCGCTAACGGGACCACCCATATTGGCCCGGCGAAGGGCTATCCGCAGGACTACAGCGCGCTTGCCGATACGCTGCAAAACGTCCTGCCCGACGTGGCCTGGCACAATAATATCCAGCCGGCGCTCTGGAGCAAGCTGGCGGTCAACTGCGTGATTAATCCGCTGACGGCGCTACGAAACTGTAAAAATGGCGATCTGCGCGATGCGGCGGAGGAAGTAGAGACTATCTGCCGGGAAGTTGCCGCGGTGATGGAGCGCGAAGGCATACATACATCGCCGGAAAACCTGCTATTTTATGTGCATCAGGTAATTGAAAGTACGGCAGAAAATATCTCTTCGATGTTGCAGGATATCCGCGCTCAGCGTCATACGGAAATCGACTATATCACCGGATTTCTGCTCAAGCGCGCCCGCACCCACGGCCTTGCCGTACCGGAAAACGCCCGCATGTTTGAACTGGTCAAGCGTAAGGAGAATGAATATGAGCGCGTCGGCACTGATTTGCCTCGCCCCTGGTAGCGAAGAGACGGAAGCGGTCACCGCTATCGATTTATTAGTACGCGGCGGCGTGCAGGTCACCACCGCCAGCGTCGCCGGCGACGGCAGCCTGACCGTTGTCTGCTCGCGCGGCGTTAAGCTACTGGCCGATGCGCCGCTGGTCGAAGTTGCCGACGGCGACTATGACATTATCGTTCTGCCCGGCGGCATCAAGGGCGCGGAATACTTCCGCGACAGCCCGCTGCTGGTCGAAACGGTCCGGCAGTTTCATCTCTCCGGGCGGATCGTCGCCGCCATCTGCGCCGCTGCCGCCACGGTGCTGGTTCCGCACAACCTTTTCCCCATCGGCAACATGACCGGCTTTCCGGCGCTGAAGGAGCAAATTCCCGTCGGACAGTGGCAGGATAAGCGCGTCGTCTGGGATCCACGGGTTAACCTGCTCACCAGCCAGGGACCGGGAACGGCGATTGATTTTGCGCTTAAGATGATCGATCTGCTGGTCAGTCGTGAAAAGGCGCACGAGGTCGCTTCACAGCTGATAATACCGGCGGGAATATATAACTTCTACGAAGCCTGATCCGCGACGGGTCAGGCTCGGTCGCCCGGATAAGGCATCGCTGCCGCTATCCGGGACTTCCCCCGCTCGCGCCGGGCGGCGCTTGACGGGGTGACCGTCACGCTTCGCGGGCTACGGGCGATAGACCTTGACGTTCTCAAAGCCCTGCTCGCGCAGATAGAGCGCCTGCAGGCGGCTCATTACGCCACGTTCGCACCACAGCAGCCAGGTTTTGCTCTGGTCGAGGTCGCCAAACTGGGTGCTCAGCTTGTAGAACGGCAGCGAAACCACCTCGACGCCTTCTACCTTCAGCGGTTTCTCATCCTGCTCGTCAACCGAGCGAATATCCAGAATCACGTCGTTGAGGCCAAAACCGCTAACGGTTTCAACCTCAACCACGTCCTGCTGAGTCTGCTGGGCGATATCGCGAATATCGACGTTGTTGGCTTCCGCCACCACCTTCTCAAGGATGCTGAAATCGAAGTTCTGCTCTTCCGCTTCGATCTTCGCCTTCACCGCCTTCACGGTCGGGCTCTTCGAGATCACGCCGCAGTATTCCGGCATGGTGCGGGCAAAATCTTCGGTACCGATTTCGCGCGCCAGGTTGATGATGTGCTCTTTATCGTGAGAGATCAGCGGACGCAGAATCAGCGTATCGGAGACGTTATCGATCAGCCGCAGGTTGGTCAGCGTCTGGCTGGATACCTGGCCCAGCGCTTCGCCGGTCACCAGCGCCTGCACACCGTAGCGCTCGGCTACCTGCGAAGCCGCGCGAACCATCATGCGCTTGAGCACGACGCCCATCTGGCCATCGTCAACTTTTTCGAGGATTTCACCGACTACCGGCTCGAAGTTAATCGCCACAAAACGCACGCGGTGGGAGCTGCCAAAGCGGTTCCACAGGTAGTGCGCAACCTGACGAACGCCGATTTCGTGCGCCGCGCCGCCGAGGTTAAAGAAGCAGTAGTGCACGCGACAGCCGCGACGCATCAGCATGTAGCTGGAAACGCCGGAGTCGAAGCCGCCGGAAATCAGCGACAGCACGTCTTCCTGGGTGCCGATAGGGAAACCGCCGATGCCTTCATAGCGCCCTTTCACCAGCAGCAGACGATCGTTTTCGATCTCCAGATTGACGGTGATATCCGGGTTGGTCAGCTTAACGCGGGCGGTCTCGATATGCTGGTTGAGGCCACCGCCGACGTAGCGTTCCACTTCGATAGAGGTAAACTCATGCTTACCACGACGCTTCACGCGCACGCAGAAGGTTTTACCTTCCAGCGTCTCACGCCACAGCGGCAGCGTTTTCTCGAAAATATCGTGCAGCGAAGTGAAGGGGACGTCTTCGACCTCGAGAATATGGTGAATACCGGGAATTCGGGTCAGCGCATCGCGAATAGCCGGACGCTGATTTTCGTCTTTCGCGCGAACTTCGATATGATCCCAATGACGAACGACGGCGAGCGTCTCATCATAGTTTTTGAGAACGTTACGAATGTTCCCGGTTAAGATTTTAATGAAGCGCAATCGCACAGATTGGCTTTTGATGGTGATTTCCGGGAACAATTTAATGATAAACTTCATGGCGACAATAGTTCGTTGGCAAGCCCGACAGGGCTTTAAGCAAAAGATGTACTGCAGTGCACCGCGGTGCCTGCATCCAGGGCGCGAAGTATACCACTAATGGAAGCTTTTCACCTGGCATTGCGTGTTTTACGCTAAATCATCTGCCGCAGTCGGGACGACACGTTCGCCGGGAGCGCATCAGGCCCAGGCCAGCGCCGCTTGCCGGATAAGGCGCATATTTGCTTAACCACGTGACTTCGTTACCATACTGCTGTCGCGACATAACAAGAGTCTATATTCACTATGCCAAAGAAAAATGAGGCCCCGGCCAGCTTTGAAACCGCCCTGAGCGAGCTGGAGCAGATCGTCAATCGTCTGGAAAGCGGCGCTCTGCCGTTAGAAGAAGCGCTCGGTGAGTTTGAGCGCGGCGTGCAGCTGGCGCGTCAGGGACAGGCAAAGCTGCAGCAGGCCGAGCAGCGCGTACAAATTCTGCTGGCAGAGAGCGAAGATACGCCGCTGACGCCTTTTACACCGGACGCTGAATAGATGGATTTCCCGCAACAGCTTCAGGCCTGCGTTGAGCAGGCCAACGACGCGCTGCGCCGTTTTCTTGCGCCGCTGCCGTTTCAGAACACTCCGCTGGTTGAAGCCATGCAGTACGGCGCATTATTAGGTGGCAAGCGCCTGCGCCCCTTCCTGGTGTACGCCACCGGCGACATGTTTGGCGTCAGTCGTGCAACCCTGGACGCGCCGGCCGCGGCCGTTGAATGCATCCACGCCTATTCGCTGATGCATGACGATCTGCCGGCCATGGACAACGACGATCTGCGTCGCGGCCTGCCTACCTGCCATATTAAATTTGGCGAAGCCAACGCAATTCTTGCCGGAGATGCCCTACAAACGCTGGCATTTTCTATACTAAGTGATGCGGCGATGCCGGAAGTACCGGATCGGGACCGGCTGGCTATGGTTTCCGAGCTGGCGCAGGCCAGCGGCGTTGCCGGGATGTGCGGTGGTCAGGCGCTGGATCTCGAAGCCGAAGGCCAGCAGGTTGACCTTGAGGCGCTCAAGCGCATTCATCGCCATAAAACCGGGGCGCTGATTCGCGCGGCGGTACGCATGGGCGCCCTGAGCGCCGGCGAACGCGGCCGTGCGGCGCTGCCGGCGCTCGATCGCTATGCGGAAAATATCGGCCTCGCCTTCCAGGTCCAGGATGACATTCTTGACGTGGTAGGGGATACTGCGACCCTTGGCAAACGTCAGGGAGCCGATCAGCAGTTGGGCAAAAGTACCTACCCCGCGCTTCTGGGTCTTGAGCAAGCCCGGAACAAAGCGCATGGCCTGATTGAAGACGCCCGCCAGTCTCTAAATGAGCTGGCCGCGCAATCTCTGGATACAACGGCACTGGAAGCGCTCGCGAATTACATAATTCAGCGTGATAAATAAACAATAAATGAGTCTCTGATGAGTTTTGATATTGCCAAATACCCGACCCTGGCGCTGGTAGATTCCACCCAGGAGCTGCGTTTGTTGCCGAAAGATAGCCTGCCGAAGCTGTGCGACGAACTTCGGCGCTACCTGCTGGACAGCGTCAGCCGTTCCAGCGGGCATTTCGCCTCCGGCCTCGGCACGGTCGAACTGACCGTGGCGCTTCACTATGTCTATAACACCCCTTTCGACCGCCTGATTTGGGACGTCGGCCACCAGGCCTACCCGCATAAAATTCTGACCGGCCGCCGTGACAAAATCGGCACTATTCGGCAGAAAGGCGGGCTGCATCCGTTCCCCTGGCGCGGCGAAAGCGAATATGACGTGCTGAGCGTCGGACACTCATCGACCTCCATTTCTGCGGGCATTGGCGTCGCCATTGCCGCCGCGAAGGAAGACAAGCAGCGGCGTGCGGTCTGCGTCATTGGCGACGGGGCGATCACCGCCGGGATGGCGTTTGAGGCCATGAACCACGCGGGCGATATCAAACCCGACCTGCTGGTGGTGCTGAACGACAATGAAATGTCGATTTCTGAGAACGTCGGCGCGCTGAATAATCATCTCGCGCAGCTGCTTTCCGGAAAGCTGTACTCGACCCTGCGCGAAGGCGGCAAGAAGGTCTTCTCAGGCGTTCCGCCGATTAAAGAGCTGCTCAAACGTACCGAAGAACATATCAAAGGCATGGTGGTTCCCGGGACTCTGTTTGAAGAGCTGGGCTTTAACTACATCGGGCCGGTGGACGGTCACGACGTACTCGGGCTGGTCAATACGCTGAAGAACATGCGCGATCTGAAAGGGCCGCAGTTCCTGCACATTATGACCAAAAAAGGCCGCGGCTATGAGCCAGCGGAAAAAGACCCGATCACCTTCCACGCGGTGCCGAAGTTTGACCATACCAGCGGGGTGCTGCCAAAAAGCAGCGGCGGCCTGCCCTCTTATTCGAAAATTTTCGGCGACTGGCTGTGCGAAACCGCGGCGAAAGATAGCAAGCTGATGGCCGTGACGCCGGCCATGCGCGAAGGCTCGGGGATGGTCGAGTTCTCGAAAAAATTCCCGGACCAGTATTTCGATGTGGCTATCGCCGAGCAGCACGCGGTGACCTTTGCCGCCGGGCTGGCAATCGGCGACTATAAGCCGGTGGTGGCCATTTACTCCACCTTCCTGCAGCGCGCCTACGATCAGGTGATTCACGACGTCGCTATCCAGAAGCTGCCGGTGCTGTTTGCCATCGACCGGGCCGGCATCGTTGGCGCCGACGGGCAGACGCACCAGGGTGCCTTCGATCTCTCCTTCTTGCGCTGTATTCCGGAGATGGTCATCATGACCCCGAGCGACGAGAACGAATGTCGCCAGATGCTGTATACCGGCTATCACTACGGCGAGGGCCCAAGCGCGGTGCGCTATCCGCGCGGAACGGGTACCGGTGCGACGCTGGAGCCGCTGGCCTCGCTGCCGATCGGCAAGGGCGTGGTGAAGCGCGAAGGCGAGAAAATTGCGATCCTTAACTTCGGTACCATGCTGAAGGAAGCCGCTCAGGTGGCGGACAAGCTCAACGCCACGCTGGTGGATATGCGCTTTGTGAAACCGCTTGATAACGCACTGATTTTGCAGCTAGCCGCCGGGCACGAGGCGCTGGTAACGCTGGAAGAGAACGCGATCATGGGCGGCGCGGGCAGCGGCGTTAATGAACTGCTGATGGCGCATCGCCGCGCGGTGCCGGTGCTGAATATCGGTCTGCCGGACTTCTTTATTCCCCAGGGAACTCAGGAAGAAGTTCACGTTGACCTCGGCCTCGATGCCGCCGGTATCGAAGCCAAAATCAACGCCTGGCTGGCCTGATCCCTCCCCGATAGCGCTCCTGCTATGCTTAAAGGAATTCCATTAAGCAAAGAGCAGGAGCGCAGCTATGCAATATATCACCCCAGAAGCGACCGACCTCCGGGTTTCCCGACTTTGCCTCGGCTGCATGACCTTCGGCGAGCCGGATCGGGGCAAACACGCCTGGACGCTACCGGAAGAGAGCAGCCGCCCGCTGATTCAGCGCGCTCTGGAAGGCGGCATCAACTTTTTTGATACCGCCAACAGCTACTCCGAAGGCAGCAGCGAAGAGATCGTTGGCCGCGCCCTGCGCGACTTTGCCCGCCGCGATGAAGTGGTGGTCGCCACCAAGGTTTACCACCAGGTGGGCGATCTGCCGGAAGGCCTCTCCCGCGCGCAAATCCTGCGCTCTATCGACGACAGCCTGCGGCGCCTGGGAATGGAGTATGTTGATCTGCTGCAAATCCACCGCTGGGATTACACCACGCCGATTGAAGAAACCCTCGAAGCGTTGAACGAGGTAGTAAAGGCGGGTAAAGCGCGCTATATCGGCGCCTCGTCGATGCATGCCCGCCAGTTTGCCCAGGCCCTGGAGCTGCAGGAGCGTCACGGCTGGGCACGCTTCGTCACCATGCAGGATCATTACAACCTGATATACCGCGAAGAAGAGAACGAGATGCTGCCGCTGTGCAACCGCGCAGGGGTCTCGGTCATCCCCTGGAGCCCGCTGGCGCGCGGCCGGCTGACCCGCCCGTGGGGGGAAACCACCGCGCGGCTGGTTTCCGACGAGTTTGGCCAGTCGCTGTACAGCGCCACCGATAGCAACGATGAGCTGATCGCGGCGAATCTCGCCGAAGTTGCAGAGGAGCTGGGCGTCGGACGGGCGCAGGTGGCGCTGGCGTGGCTGCTGAGCAAACCCGGCGTCGCCGCGCCGATTATCGGCGCCTCGCGTCAGGACCAGCTGGATGAGCTGCTGAATGCGGTTGATTTAACCCTGACGCCGGAGCAGGTGGAAAAGCTGGAAGCGCCGTACAAACCGCATCCGGTGGTCGGATTCAAATAGCCCGCCGGCTGCGTTAAGCCAGAGCCCCGGCAAGCAAAGCGCTACCGGGGTTCTGCCGTCAGATAAGGCCGATCGGCCAGTGATGGCCTATGGCGTAGAGCACGCCCGCCGAAATGACGCCGGCGACGATATCATCGACCATGATCCCCATTCCGCCGTGAATATTACGGTCGAACCAGCGAATCGGCCACGGCTTCCACATATCGAAAATGCGGAAAATGACGAATCCGGCGGCCACCCACTGCCAGTCGAGAGTCGGCAGCGCCATCAGGGTTATCCACATCCCGACAAACTCATCCCAGACGATGCTGCCGTGATCGTGAGTGCCCATATCTTTCGCCGTGCGGTGGCAAATATAGACCCCGATACAGATGCTCATCATCACCACCAGCGAATAGAGCTGCCAGGGCAGAAACGTCATCAGGTACCAAAACGGAATCGACGCCAGCGACCCCATAGTCCCGGGGACGATGGGGCTGAGCCCGCTACCAAAGCCGGTCGCCAGCAGATGCCAGGGGTTAAGCAGGTTCAGCCGACTTTTTGCACTATCTTTACTGCGCACCAAAATGATCGTACCCCTTTAAATCAAGCTTCACCGGCTTACCCTCCTGCAAAAACTGCAGGCCGTCGGCTTCGGCGCAAACCTGCCCGATGCAGGTAAAACGCGCCCCGAGCTGGCCGATAGCCACATCGAGCGCACCGCGATTGAGCTCCGGTACGGTAAAGCACAGCTCATAATCTTCGCCGCCGGAAAGCGCCCAGCGCAGGGCCGTCTCCGGCGCAACCTGACGCTGCATCGCCTCGGATAGCGGCATCGCGTCAAGGTCGATGCGCGCCCCGCAGCGACTGGCTTTGAGGATATGGCCCAGATCGGAGACCAGGCCGTCGGAAAGGTCGATAGCCGAGCTCGCCAGATCGCGCAGCGCCTGGCCCTGCAGCACGCGCGGCATCGGGCGCAGATGGCGCGCCAGCAGATAGTCGGCGTCAGCGGCGTCACCCACCGCCAGCCGCTCCTGCAGTATTGCCAGCCCTGCGGCGCTGTCGCCGGGCGTACCGGTCACGTAAATCCAGTCGCCGGGCTTCGCCCCGGAGCGCTTCAGGGCGCGTCCCGGCGGCACAAAGCCGTGGATACCCAGCGTCATCGACAGCGGACCGCGGGTGGTATCCCCGCCGATCAGCTGCATGTCGTAATAGTTGAGCAGCATAAACAGGCTATCGCTGAAGGACTCCAGCCACGCCTCGTCCACCTCCGGCAGCGTCAGCGCCAGCGTTAGCCACGCCGGCTCCGCGCCCATCGCCGCGAGGTCGCTCAGATTAACGGCCAGCGCTTTATAGGCCAGATCGGCAGGATCGATATCAGGTAAGAAATGGTTGCCCGCCACCAGGGTGTCGGTGCTGATTGCCAGCGTTTTTTTCTCGGGAATATTCAGGAGTGCGCAGTCGTCGCCAATGCCGGTTTCCACATCGAGACGCATGCTTTTTACGCGATCAAAATAACGGGCAATCAGGGAGAATTCGCCGCATGCCATACGTTATGCCTCAGCAAAAGAAAAAAATGAGAGCCTACCGAAATAGGCTCTAAGGCCGGGTTCACGAGGATGAGTCCTGCAACGCCCGACCTGGAGTTTACTTTTTGTTGGGACGAATTGCCGGAGCTGCTTTATCCAGCACGCCGTTGACAAACTTGTGACTATCCTCAGCGCCGAAGGTTTTCGCCAGCTCAATGGCTTCATTGATGGCGACTTTGTACGGCACATCGTCACGTTTTGACAGTTCGAACAGCGCGATACGCAGTACCGCCTTCTCAACCTGGCCCAGCTCTTCAAGCAGGCGGGACAGGTACGGCTTCATCAGGCCGTCGAGGTATGCGCTGTTAGTCGCCACTCCGGACAGCAGTTCGCGAAAATACGGAACATCGACATCTTTAACGTCCTGTTCCGCCAGGAACTGGTATTCAACATCAGAGATGTCGTTTTTCGACAACTGCCAGGAGTAAAGCGCCTGGACAGCACACTCACGGGCGCGGCGACGAGCAGCAGGTTTCACGGAATTCCCCTTACAAAAAAATTCAGGCCTTGATGGCTTTCAATACGTTAATCATTTCCAGCGCGGTCAGCGCAGCTTCTGCGCCCTTGTTACCGGCTTTGGTGCCAGCGCGTTCGATGGCTTGCTCAATGCTTTCGGTGGTCAGAACACCAAAGGCTACCGGAACCTCGCTTTCCTGGGCGACGTGCGCCAGGCCATTGCTTGCTCCGCCAGCCACATATTCAAAGTGCGCGGTACCGCCACGGATCACCGTACCCAGCGCAATTATCGCGTCATATTTACCGGTTTTTGCCAGTGCGCCAGCCGCCAGCGGCAGCTCATACGCGCCTGGAACCCAAACAACGGTAATATTGTCATCTTTTACCTGACCGATGCGCTTCAGGGCGTCGATAGCACCTTCCAGCAGGCTGTCATTGATAAAGTTGTTGAAACGCGCAATGGTGATGGCGACGCGAGCGTCCGGGGTAGCAACGTTAGCTTCAATAATGTTCATACTCTTCCTTCGGGTTCATTTGGCCCCGCAAGGGGGGCGGATTCTACCATAATATTTTATACACTTCATCCTGCAAACTGCTCTGACGTGAGCTGCGGCTGACCCGGCCTCTCTTCAGGCTGCGTCCCTCGCTGACCGTCTCGTCGCATTCTGAATAATCAGGCGTACCGGCACGGTTTCCCCGTCTGGCAGGGCGATCATGCGCTGACTAAATGCAGGCAAACGTCCGGGCCTACATGACGTATCTCGTTGAATTTGAAATGGGGAGCATCGGCCAGCCTCTCAAGCCCCGGCAGCACGCAGAGTCCGCGCGCGTCGCTTCCTAACAGTTTAGGCGCAATGTAGACGATAAGCTCGTCCACCAGCCCCGCCTGCAGCAGCGCGCCGGCCAGAGCAGGACCGGCCTCCACCCAGATGCTGTTAACCTGCTGCTTGCCCAGCTGCATCATCAGCACCACCAGATCGAGATGGCCTTTATGCTCCGGGATCTGCAGAGTGCGCACGTTCTCAGGCCACTCGCGGGAGTCCTGACGGGTGCGGGCAAACAGCGTTTCTCCCGCCTGCTGCACGATGCGGTGCTGAGGCGTCACGCGGTTTTGGCTGTCGATGACAATACGCAGCGGCTGGCGCAGATTCTCCTGCGGATAGCGCGCCTGAATATCAGGGCTGAGCTCGTCCCAGCGCACGGTCAGCGCCGGATCGTCCGCAAGGACAGTGGCGCTGCTGGTGAGGATCGCGTGGCTTTGCGCGCGCAGGCGCTGTACGTCGCGTCGCGCCTGCGGGGAGGTGATCCACTGGCTTTCGCCGCTGGCCATTGCCGTGCGGCCGTCAAGCGAGGCGCCCATTTTTAGCTGAATATAGGGAAAGCCGGTGCGCATCCGCTTCAGGAAGCCCTTATTCAGCGCTTCGGCCTCGCCCATCATCAGGCCGTGACTGATGTCGATACCCTCCTGCTGCAGGCGATACAGACCGCGCCCGGCGACCTGCGGGTTGGGATCCTGCATCGCGGCCACCACCCGCACAACGCCTGCGGCAACCAGCGCATCGCAGCACGGCGGCGTGCGTCCGTGATGGCTGCAGGGCTCCAGGGTGACGTAGGCAGTAGCGCCTTTGGCCCTTTCACCGGCCATGCGCAGCGCGTGCACTTCGGCATGCGGCTCGCCGGCGCGGTAGTGGAAACCTTCGCCAACAATTTCGCCGTCTTTAACAATGACGCAGCCGACGTTCGGGTTTGGATGGGTGGTAAAGCGACCGCGCGCGGCGAGCCTGAGCGCGCGTGCCATGTATATTTCGTCATGCATGGCTTAATCCTGTAGGCGGGCGATCTCTTCGCCGAATTCTTTGATGTCTTCAAAACTGCGATAGACGGAAGCGAAGCGGATGTAGGCAACTTTATCGAGCTTCTTCAGCTGCTCCATCACCAGGTTACCAATCATTTTGCTGGGAACTTCGCGTTCACCGGTGCCGCGCAGATGCGTTTTGATGTGGTTGAGCGCCATTTCTACATCGTCGGCGCTGACCGGACGCTTTTCTAACGCTTTGAGCATCCCGCTGCGCAGCTTATCTTCGTTGAAGGGTTCGCGAACGTCGTTGCTTTTCACCACTCGCGGCATCACCAGCTCAGCCACTTCGAAGGTGGTAAAGCGTTCATTGCAGACCAGGCACTGCCGACGACGACGCACAGAAGAGCCCTCCCCCACCAGGCGAGAGTCGATCACTTTAGTATCTACGGCGAAACAGAAAGGGCAGTGCATAGCGCGTCCTGGCATCAAGTTAAACTGGCAGGTAGTTTACCGCGAAGTGACCCGACTACAAAGAAAGAGCTTTTGAGACAAAGGATCTATAGTGCGCTTATGCAAACGATCTACCATTAAGCATCCCTCTGTTAACGGAATCCCGACCATGACAAGACGTTATTTGAAGCTGGCGATTGCGGGTAGCCTTTTTACGCTCAGCGCCTGCGCTCAGCAAAGCGAAGTTCGCCAGATGAATCAGAGCGTGAGCACGTTGAGCAAGGAGATGACTCAGCTCAATCAGCAAACGGTGAAAATTACCCAGCAAAACGCCCTTAACGCGAAGTCCAGCAGCGGCGTCTACCTGCTGCCCGGCGCAAAAACCCCGGCGCGGCTGAACAGCCAGATAGGCACCCTGCGGATGTCGCTGCGCGATATCGCCCCCGACGGCGACGGCACCCGCCTGACGCTGCGTATTCAGGGCGAATCAAACGATCCTCTGCCGGCGTTTAGCGCAACCGTGGCCTCCGGGCAGATCAGCGGCACCACCGAGAGCTACCGGGAGGTCAACGTCCGCGACCAGCTGATTAGCGCTCCCGCCAGCATTCTGGCACCGAGCGACGTCGATATTCCGCTACGCCTCAGCGGCGTCACGCCGGAACAGTTAGGCTTCGTACGCATCCACGATATTCAGCCCGCAGACGCGCAATAAACAGCCTCCACCGGGCGTTTCCGACGCCCGGTTTCCCCTGCCTAAAATCCATTTACAACTTTTCACAACAGTTCAGTAAAAATTGACCTCCGTGATGAATTTAAGTGGCATTCTGTCAAGAAATGCATAGAATCGTGAACGCAATCGATTACGTATGTTTTCGATCTGTGAAACAACACGTATTTTTGTGAGCAATGATTTCTATAATAGACGCCACAGAAATACGAAATATTTAGAAACGCTTCGGCAACTTTCTTCACGCCTTTTGGCTCAATTTAAACAGTGGCATCATTATGAAAAAAACATTACTGGCAGCAAGCGCCGTTGTGGCGCTCTCCGCATCTTTCACTGCCGGCGCGGCAGAAAACGACAAACCGCAGTACCTGTCTGATTGGTGGCACCAGAGTGTAAACGTGGTGGGTAGCTACCACACCCGTTTTGGGCCACAAATCCGTAACGATACCTACCTGGAATACGAAGCGTTTGCCAAGAAAGACTGGTTTGATTTCTATGGTTACATGGATGCACCGGTATTCTTCGGCGGTAACACCACGGCCAAGGGTATCTGGAACCACGGTTCCCCGCTGTTTATGGAAATTGAGCCGCGTTTCTCTATCGATAAGCTGACCAATACCGACCTGAGCTTCGGTCCGTTCAAAGAGTGGTATTTCGCTAACAACTACATCTACGACATGGGCCGCAACGCCTCCGGTCGTCAGAGCACCTGGTATATGGGTCTCGGTACCGACATCGATACCGGCCTGCCGATGAGCCTCTCCCTGAACGTCTACGCCAAATACCAGTGGCAGAACTACGGCGCATCCAACGAAAACGAGTGGGATGGCTACCGCTTCAAGGTTAAATACTTTGTTCCGCTGACCGACCTGTGGGGCGGCTCGCTGAGCTACATTGGCTTCACCAACTTTGACTGGGGCTCCGATCTGGGCGATGACAACTTCTACGACCAGAACGGCAAACACGCGCGCACCAGCAACTCCATCGCTTCCAGCCACATCCTGGCGCTGAACTACGCACACTGGCACTACTCGGTAGTGGCTCGTTACTTCCATAACGGCGGTCAGTGGGCTAACGACGCGAAGCTGAACTTCGGTGACGGCGACTTCAACGTTCGCTCTACCGGCTGGGGTGGTTACTTCGTGGTGGGTTACAACTTCTAATCCTGCCTGATGGTCCCCGGCCTCTGTGCCGGGGATATCGATTGACCCGCATTATGATTCACGATCTTCGCACCTCACCTTACGCAGAAAATCACTCAATGAACGGTCGGCCCGCTCGCTGAAAAGGCGCCCGGTAGCCACCACTTCCAGGCAGCGGTCGAGACGAAAGCAGCGGTAATCATCGCGCAGCTCGCACCAGCACACCAGCAGCCAGCGCTCGCCCCAGAAAAAGAGCCCCAGCGGCAGCACTTCACGCTGCGACATCTTTCCTGCTTCGTCGCGATAGTGCAGCGCCAGCACCCGCTGACCGGAAACCGCCCGATGCACCAGATCGAACTGCGTCTTGCTGTAGCCCTGAACGCCAAAGTCCGGCGCAAACAGCCGCGACTGCTCGGCCTTGCGCCGGCTCTCCTCCGGTAAAATCGCCAGCACCTTTTCCTGAGCCGACTCCAGCGCCTGGGACAGCGATTCGCCTCCCCAGGTTTGCAGCAGCCGAATCGCGGCCACCAGCGCTTCCGACTCCTGGGTCGTCAGCATTAGCGGCGGCAAGCTGTAGCCGGCCAGCAGACGATATCCGCTGCCGGCCTCGCCCTCCACCGGCACGCCGGAGAGCGACAGGTCGCGGATATCCCGGTAGATGGTGCGCTCCGATACGCCAAGCCGCTCCGCCAGCAGTCCGGCGGTGGTCAGCCTTCTCCCTCGCAGGATCTGCACGATTTGAAAAAGGCGGTCGGCGCGTCGGCTCATTCTCTTTTCCCTTATTGTTTAGGGCCTGTCCCACGGGCGTCACTGAGTATCAATGGGACAGGTTCTTCGGCTGATGCAGGCCAATCCGGTTACCTTCGCTGTCAATAAACAGCGCGATGGTGCCAATATCCTTCGACAGCGCAAGCGGGCCAAAGACGCAGCTGCCGCCGGCGGAATTTACGCGGTCGAGCGTCGCGGCCAGATTATCAGTATGCAGATAGATAATAGATCCCTGATCGGCAGGTTTAACCCCGTCAAACTTTGCCAGCGCGCCGCCGGGAGCCGGATCCTGATACGGAAAAACGGCCATTTCAGCACAATCCATATTTTCCCGACGCAGCGTCACCTGCAGCACCGGCTCGTAAAACGCCACCGCGCGATCCATATCGGCGACCGGAATTTCAAACCAGTTAATTACGTTGTTCATACATCCTCCTGTCCATTGTTTGGGTTCAGGAGAAGTCTACGACAGGGCTACTGACAGCGTAGTGTCAGTAGCGATTGGCTTCCACGACGGTTAGCCCGCCGTGCAGCGCCTCTTCGCTACCCGGAGCCTGTACGGCTTTGCGCAGGCGCAGGGTCACGCCGGGCAGGCCGTGCCGGAGGGTCGGTTGGGGAGTGCGAAGAGGATTACGACGGCCACTGGCATTACCCCACGTCATAACATGCAGATAATGGAGAGTAGCCAAAACTGGCGACGCTGTAATAAAAAAATCCCGGCCTTGCGACCGGGATTGCGTTATCAGAACGGGACTGCCTTACGGCAGAATTGACGGCTGATCCGCCCCTTCTTTCTCAACTTTCTGCTGCAGCATATGCTCGCGCCTCATGCCCAGCTTCAGCGCCAGCGCGGACGCTACGTAGATAGAAGAGGCCGTACCGATGGAGACACCGATCAGCATGGTCAGCGAGAAGCCTTCCAGCACCGGGCCGCCAAAGAGAAACAGCATCAGGATAACCATCAAGGTGGTCCCTGAGGTGATCAAGGTACGATGCAGCGTCTGGGTCAACGACACGTTGAAGATCTCGTACGGCGTACCGCGGCGGATCTTACGGAAGTTTTCACGAATACGGTCAGATACTACGATGCTGTCGTTCAGCGAGTAGCCGATAACCGACATCAGCGAGGCAACGATGGTCAGGTCAATCTCGATATGGAATAGCGAGAGGATACCCATCGTAATGACCACATCGTGCGCCAGGGCGATGACTACCCCGGCGGCAAGACGCCATTCGAAACGGAAGCCGACGTATACCAGGATACAGATCAGCGCCGCCAGCAGCGCCATCGCACCGCTTTGCGCAAGGTCAGCCCCAACGCTCGGCCCCACGAACTCGATTCGTTTAACCGTCGCTTCCTGGCTGGTCGATTGGTTAATCACGCTCACGACCTTGCTGCCCAGCTCCTGGCTGACGTTGGTATCATGTACCGGCGGCATACGTACCATGATGTCGCGGCTGCTGCCGAAGTTCTGCAGCTGCGGCTCTTCAAAGCCCGCCTTCTGCAGCGCTTCGCGCATCTGATCCAGATCGGCGGGTTTTTCGAGGGTAATTTCAATCACCGTACCGCCGGTGAAATCGAGACCCCAGTTAAACCCACGCACACCCATCACGACAATGGCGGCAATCAGCAGAAAACCGGAAATGCCGAAAGCCCAGTAGTCCCAGCGCATAAAGTCATAGACTTTACGGCCGTGGTTCAATTGTTCAACAGTATATTCCTGTGCCACAACGCACTCCTCAGATAGACAGCTTTTTAACGCGCTTGCCGCCGTACAGCAGGTTCACGATGGCACGGGTGCCGACGATAGCGGTAAACATCGAGGTTGCCACACCGATACCGGTGGTAATAGCAAACCCTTTAATTGCACCGGTACCGACCGCGTACAGGATGATAACTTTGATCAACGTCGTAATGTTCGCATCGAAGATCGAGCTGAATGCGCCCCTGTAACCTTCATCAATTGCCTGCTGAACGGAACGCCCGTTGCTCAACTCTTCTTTAATACGCTCGTTGATCAGAACGTTCGCATCGACCGCCACCGCAAGGGTTAAGACGATACCCGCAATCCCCGGCATACTCAGCGTCGCCCCAGGCAGCAGGGACATGATACCGACGATCATCACCAGGTTAGCCACCAGCGCAGAGGTCGCGATCAGGCCGAATTTCTTATAGAAGAAGATCATGAACAGGATAGACACCACCAGACCGGCCAGACACGCTTCCAGGCCCTGCTTGATGTTCTGCATACCCAGGGTCGGGCCGATAGTCCGTTCTTCAACGATCTGAATCGGCGCGATCAGCGCACCGGCACGCAGCAGCAGAGAGAGCTGACGCGCTTCGTTCGGGTTGCTGATACCGGTAATACGGAAGCTGTTACCCAGGCGAGACTGGATATTGGCGATGTTAATCACCTCTTCCTCTTTCGCCAGAATTGAACGACCGTTGGCATCTTTCTTACCGCTGTCTTTGTACTCCACAAACAGGGTCGCCATCGGCTTACCGATGTTGTCCTTGGTAAAGTTAGACATGATGTTACCACCGGCGCTGTCGAGCGAGATGTTAACCTGCGGCTGGTTGAACTCATCCATGCTGGAAGTGGAGTCGGTGATATGGTCACCGGTCAGAATCACGCGCTTGTACAGCACAACCGGCTGACCTTCACGCGTACTTTTCACTTCAGAGTCGCCAGGGACGCGGCCGGAAGCGGCTGCGGAGCTGTCAACGTTGCTGTTAACCAGACGGAATTCCAGGGTCGCGGTGGCGCCAAGAATCTCTTTCGCGCGCGCGGTGTCCTGAATACCCGGCAGCTCAACCACGATGCGGTCGGCACCCTGACGCTGAACCAGCGGCTCGGCAACGCCCAGCTGGTTTACACGGTTACGCAGAATGTTGATGTTCTGCTGCACGGCGTATTCGCGGGCTTCTTTCAGGCGCTCGTCGGTCATCACCGCTTTCAGGCCGGTGCTGCCCTGAGTGGAGATAACCAGGTCGCGGTGACGCGGGCTAAGATAAGAGATTGCCTGATCGCGCGCGGTAGCGTCACGGAAAGCGATGCTCAGACCAAAATTGTCTTCTTTACGCACGGTGGAGTAAGGAATGCCTTTATCACGCAGCTCGCTGCGCAGGCTGTCGATATTTTGTTCCTGCAATTTGCCCAGCGCGGTGTCCATATCGACTTCCATCAGGAAGTGTACGCCGCCGCGAAGGTCAAGACCCAGCTTCATCGGCTCGGCATGGATAGCCGCTAACCAGCGCGGGGTTGCCGGAGCAAGGTTCAGCGCCACGACGTATTTATCACCCAACACATCCACCAGCACTTCGCGTGCGCGGAGCTGGACATCGGTGGTGTCGAAGCGCGCAAGAATTGCGCCCTCTTCCAGTGCCACAGACTTAGCGGTAATTTTTTCTTCTTGTAACGTTTTCTGGACCTGGATCAGCGTTTGCTCACTGGCGGCGACGCCGCGCGCGCCAGTGATTTGAACGGCCGGATCCTCACCATACAGGTTGGGGAGCGCATACAGCAGGCCGACGACAATGACGACGACCAGCATGACGTACTTCCACAAAGGATAACGGTTTAACACGGCAGTTCCCTTAGGGAAAAGTGGATTACAGCGCCTTCATGGTGCCTTTCGGCAGAACGGCAGCTACGAAGTCACGTTTGATAACCACTTCAGTGGTGTCGTTCAGTGCGATAGCGATGTATCCGCTTTCGGCAACTTTAGTGACGCGACCAACCAGGCCACCATTCGTCAGCACTTCATCACCTTTGGCGATGGAGCTCATCAGATTTTTATGTTCTTTGCTGCGTTTCTGCTGTGGGCGCAGGATCATGAAGTAAAAAATCAGACCAAACACCACCAGCATCAGGATCAGAGATATCGGGCTGCTCTGCGCTGCGCCACCGGTTGCTGCTGCCGCATCAGAAATGAAAAAGCTCATTGAAATTCCCTCATTATTAAAATTAATCAACGTTCAAAGGAGGAACGGTTCGTCCCTGACGTTGGTAAAAATCGGCCACGAAGCTCTCTAATTTACCCTCTTCAATAGCCTTGCGTAAACCAGCCATTAAGCGCTGATAATAACGCAGGTTATGAATGGTGTTGAGGCGCGCGCCCAATATTTCGTTGCAACGATCGAGATGATGCAAGTAAGCGCGTGAATAATTGCGACATGTATAGCAATCACACTCGGCATCCAGCGTCGCCGTATCGCTTTTATGCTTCGCATTACGGATTTTTACGACGCCATCGGTGACGAACAGGTGACCGTTACGCGCGTTACGCGTAGGCATAACGCAGTCGAACATATCGATACCGCGACGTACCCCTTCAACCAGATCTTCCGGCTTGCCGACGCCCATCAGATATCGCGGCTTGTCAGCCGGGATCTGCGGGCAGACGTGCTCGAGAATACGGTGCATGTCCTCTTTCGGCTCGCCGACAGCCAAACCGCCGACAGCGTAGCCATCAAAGCCGATATCTACCAGACCTTTAACGGAGATATCACGTAAATCTTCGTAAACGCTGCCCTGAATAATGCCGAAGAGCGCGTTTTTGTTGCCCAGGCCATCAAAGCGGTCGCGGCTGCGCTGCGCCCAGCGCAGAGACATCTCCATCGAGCGCTTGGCGTAATCCCAGTCCGCCGGATACGGCGTACATTCGTCGAAGATCATCACGATATCGGAGCCGAGATCGTATTGAATCTCCATCGATTTTTCCGGGTCGAGGAAAATCGGATCGCCGTTAATCGGGTTACGGAAGTGGACGCCCTGCTCGGTTATCTTGCGGATATCGCCGAGGCTGAAGACCTGGAAACCGCCGGAATCGGTCAGGATTGGCCCTTTCCACTGCATGAAGTCGTGCAGGTCGCCGTGCAGCTTCATGATCTCCTGGCCAGGACGCAGCCACAGGTGGAACGTGTTGCCCAGAATGATCTGCGCACCGGTGGCTTCAACTTCTTCCGGCGTCATCCCTTTAACGGTACCGTAGGTCCCGACGGGCATAAATGCAGGCGTTTCAACCACGCCGCGCTCAAACACCAGGCGACCGCGGCGGGCGCGACCGTCGGTGGTATCCAGTTCAAATTTCATTATCACTCCTGCGTCAGAAAAACAGTCTGACGTTAAACAACTCGCTACGGAATGGTTCCATAGCTAAAAATACCTGGAGGCGCTATCGGCGCAGCCAGTTTGGGGTTAACCCGCGCGCAGCCACCGGAGCGTACATGCAGTACGTGAGGATGGCGGGCGAGCACTGCCTGGCGTCAAAATGGCAAGTGAGATAGCCTTCTTACGGACGCTCAAAAATAGCCCGCGGATTGTACGTGATAAACATCGCGTCCCCGTAGCTAAAAAAGCGATATTTTTGTTCTACCGCAGCCTTATAGGCGTTCATGGTGTGCTGATAGCCGGCAAACGCCGAAACCAGCATAATCAACGTAGATTCAGGCAGATGGAAATTGGTGACCAGCGCATCCACCGCTTTGTACTGATATCCCGGATAGATAAAAATCTTGGTGTCGCCGAAGAAGGGTTCGATCAGATCGTTTTTTGCCGCCTGGGCCGCGCTCTCCAGCGAGCGTACCGAGGTCGTTCCCACGGCGATAACGCGGCTGCCGCGCGCTTTGGCGGCCAGCACTGCGTCAACCACGTCCTGCGGGACTTCGGCATATTCGGAGTGCATGATGTGCTCTTCGATGCTGTCCACGCGCACCGGCTGGAACGTCCCTGCGCCGACGTGCAGCGTCACGAACGCCATCTCAATGCCTTTCTCGCGTAGCTTTTCCAGCAGCGGCTCGTCAAAGTGCAGGCCCGCGGTCGGCGCGGCTACCGCGCCCGGCCTGACGCTATAAACGGTCTGATACAGCTCGCGGTCGGCTTCTTCATCCGGGCGGTCGATATAGGGCGGCAGCGGCATATGGCCGATGCTGTTAAGGATATCCAGCACCGGACGCTCGTCGTTAAACTCGACTTCAAACAGCGCGTCGTGGCGTGCCACCATCGTCGCCTGGATGCTTTCATCATCGCCCAGCAGCAGCTCGGCGCCCGGCTTCGGCGCCTTCGAGGCGCGGATGTGCGCCAGGATGCGTTTGTCATCCAGCATGCGCTCGACCAGCACTTCAATCTTGCCGCCGCTGGCCTTACGCCCGAACAGGCGCGCCGGGATCACCCGGGTATTGTTAAAGACCAGCAGATCGCCGGGATTAAGCTTATCGAGCAGATCGGTGAAGGTACCGTGCGTCAGCGCGCCCGTCGGCCCGTCTAACGACAGCAAGCGGCAGCTACTGCGCTCAGGCTGCGGGTAGTGGGCAATCAGGGATTCGGGTAGTTCAAAGGAAAAATCGGTAACGCGCATGACGGTGGCTCAGACTAAATAAAGAGGCGGGTAGTCTAGTGCCGGGGCGTTCTCCCTGCAACCTTTACCCCGCAGCACGGTTATAATACTCTAAATAATTCGCGCTGCAGGACAAGGCGCCTGTGCCTTGAACAGCGCCTGCGCTGGTCCCATAAGGGCGGGGCCGTCGGCGAGTCATGCGGCAACCGGGAGGCAAATTCGTCAGCAACGAATTTAATCTGCCGAGGCCTGGCCTCCGGTGAGGGGCATGGATATCCTTCATTAATCAATCCCGAGCGCTTAGTTAACTCAGTGGCCGGGAAGAACAAGGCCCACGAATGGACCGAGTAAGGAAGCCAACGCATATGCAACCGGAAGTACAACGCGTATTATGAATTTTCTCGCACACCTGCACTTAGCCCACCTTGCCGACAGCTCGCTGCCAGGCAACCTGCTGGCCGATTTCGTCCGCGGTAATCCGCAGTCGGACTATCCCCTGGAGATCGTTGACGGCATCTTTATGCATCGGCGAATCGACGTCATGACCGACAATCTGGCGGAAGTTAAGGCCGCTCGGGAGTGGTTTCGCCCGCAGACCCGGCGCGTGGCGCCGATTACGCTCGACGTCATGTGGGATCATTTTCTCTCGCACCACTGGGACCGCATCTCGCCCGATATGCCGCTCAGCGAGTTCGTCCGCTATGCTCATGCCCAGGTGGCAACCATTTTGCCGGATTCGCCGCCGCGCTTCGTCAATCTCAATGAGTACATGTGGTCCGAGCGCTGGCTCGAGCGCTATGAGGATATGGCCTTTATCCAGCGCGTTCTTAACGGAATGGCCAGCCGTCGCCCGCGCCTCGACGCCCTGCGCGACTCCTGGCAGGACCTCGATACCCACTACGACAAGCTGGAGCAGCAGTTCTGGCTTTTTTATCCGCGTATGATGGCGCAGGCGAAAAATCGCGAACTCTAACGGTTGCGTTTGCTGACAAAAAGACTATTCTGAAGGTCACACTTCAATATCGATTGATAGATAAAACCTATCTCATCGATTGTCAGCCTCACGTTGAGTTCGCTCGCTCCTGCCCCTATACTTGCCCGCGTTGCGTTTCAATTAACCTTAGTATTAACAGGAGAATCATATGGTTCTGGTAACTCGTCAGGCTCCGGATTTTACCGCAGCAGCAGTTTTAGGTAACGGCGAAATCGTTGAGAAATTCAACTTCAAACAGCACACCAACGGTAAAGCCACCGTACTGTTCTTCTGGCCGATGGACTTCACCTTCGTTTGCCCGTCTGAACTGATCGCCTTTGACAAACGTTATGAAGAATTCCAGAAGCGCGGCGTAGAAGTTGTTGGCGTTTCCTTCGACTCCGAATTCGTTCACAACGCATGGCGTAACACCCCGGTAGACCAGGGCGGTATTGGTCCGGTTAAATACGCGATGGTTGCTGACATCAAGCGTGAAATCCAGAAGGCCTACGGTATCGAACATCCGGACGAAGGCGTTGCGCTGCGCGGCTCTTTCCTGATCGACGCTAACGGCGTTGTTCGCCACCAGGTGGTTAACGACCTGCCGCTGGGACGTAACATCGACGAAATGCTGCGCATGGTTGACGCGCTGCAGTTCCACGAAGAGCACGGCGAAGTGTGCCCGGCACAGTGGGAAAAAGGTAAAGAAGGGATGGCCGCTTCTCCGGAAGGCGTCGCTAAATACCTGACCGAGAACGTTTCCAGCCTGTAATCGGCCGCCGTTCTTAAAAAGGCTCGCCGCGGCGAGCCTTTTTTGTTGCTTTAGGCCTCCCTTTTTTACTGCTGGAAACAGGCAGCGGATACCGCAAAGGGCTAAAAACACTCCGGCGCGCCTTTTTTGTAATCCCGTTCAAACTTTGCTCAAAAAGCCCCCTGATATTTGTGATAAGCGCTGCATTTTTTCATTTTAAATTAAGACGCAGGCCCATTCCCTCCCCCTTCCTTCTCCTCTCCCGCAAAAGTAATAAATCATAACCGGCTGATATATAACGATATAATAAATTTTATTTTTTCGGGGAAAATATTCCCCCAGTCCCTTCGATGTGATCGAGTTCAATATTTAAAAATCCATATGTGATCTGAGCCCTAATTTTTGTTGATATCTTTGTTCATGATCTAGTTCAGGAATACGAACGCATTAAGGATCGGATGATGGACATTATTTTTAACCCTACATTAATTGCGCTTAAGCAAAATATTTCCACCGCCGAGCAGGCGATCGAATTCGCCGGTACGCTGCTTGTCCGGCAACATATTTGTCGCCTGGAATATATTAATGCGATGGTCGAGGTGTATCGGGATTTCGGTCCGGCCATTGTTATCGACTACGGCCTGGCGATGCCCCATGCCCGACCGGAAAAGGGCGCATCGCAAACGGGTTTTTCCTTAGTCACCACCCAACAGCCGATCGCATTTGGCCACGAGGAGTTTGATCCGGTGAACGTCATTATCGCCATCGCCGGGGCGGATGCTAATAGCCATATAAAAATGATCCAGCTGATAGCCTCGCTGATTGAGTCAGATATTGTCGCGTTTCTTCAACAGGAGCATGACGTCAATTCAGTATTACATTTCATCCAAAAGCAAATGGAGTAGTCATTATGTTAGTTATCAGAACGGTTTGTGGTAACGGTATTGGCAGTTCATTAATGGCTGCGAATAATGTCAAAAAAATATGTGATGAATTAGGTATTAAAGCCGACGTGGCCTCCGTTGATTTTGCCAACGCGGTAGGAGAAAAAGCCGACCTTTACGTCACAATTAAAGAGCTGGCAAACCAGTTTCCTGCGCGCTGTAACGTCGCAATTATTCGCAGCTACGTGCACAAGGCAAAAATCGCCGAGGATATTACTGAAGCACTCACCAAAATTGCTGCAACTCACTCTTAATCATTATTGAGGGAACGACCATGCAGGCTATTCTTAGCTTCTTAGCGGAAATATTTAGTCAACCCGCATTTCTGATGGGGATTATCGCATTTGTCGGTTTAGTGGCACTGCGCTCCCCAGGTAATAAATTACTGACCGGCACCTTAAAGCCAATATTAGGCTATTTGATGTTAAGCGCCGGCGCCGGGGTTATTGTTGCAAACCTCAACCCTCTCGGTGGCATTATTGAAGCCGGGTTTAATATTCGCGGCGTGATTCCTAATAATGAGGCCATTGTTTCCGTCGCGCAAAAAATGCTGGGCGTGGAAACCATGAGCATTTTGCTCTTAGGCTTTATTTTCAATCTGCTCATTGCCCGCTGCACCAAGTACAAATATATCTTTCTCACCGGGCACCACTCTTTCTTCCTGGCCTGCCTGTTCTCCGCGGTGCTGCAGGCGGTAGAGTTCCACGGCTGGATGCTGGTATTAATCGGCGGATTCCTGCTGGGCTCATGGTCGGCCATTTCTCCGGCAATCGGTCAACGCTACACCAAACAGGTTACCGAAGATGGCGGCATTGCGATGGGGCACTTCGGCTCGCTGGGCTATTACATCTCGGCCTGGATCGCCACGAAAACCGGTAATCCGGCAAATTCATTTGCCGATACCGAAATCTCAGAGAAATGGGGCTTTCTGCGCGACACCACGGTCACAACCGGGATCGTGATGTTTGTTATCTACTTCGTCTGCAGCGCCGTCGCGGGCACGGAGTACCTGCGCACGATAACCGACCAGAATATGCTGATCTTCTCTATCCTTACCGGCCTGCAGTTCGCGGTCGGCGTCGCCATCGTCTACAACGGCGTACGGCTGATCCTCGGCGATCTCGTCCCGGCGTTCCAGGGGATCAGCCAGAAGCTGATACCGAACTCCATCCCCGCCGTCGACTGTGCCGTATTTTTTACCTTTAGCCCAACCGCCGTTGTCGTGGGGTTCATCAGCTCGTTCGTTGGCGGCCTGGTGGGCATGCTTTTCCTCGGCGCATTTGGCATGGCGCTGATTATCCCCGGCATGGTGCCGCACTTCTTCTGCGGCGGAACCTCCGGAGTCTTTGCCGATAAGCTGGGCGGCAAACGCGGCTGCGTCATCGCCTCATTTATCGGCGGCATATTCCTTGCGTTCCTTCCGGCGATGCTGCTTCCGGCTTTGGGTAGCCTCGGCTTTGAGAACAGCACCTTCGCCGACTTCGACTTTGCGGTCTGGGGCATCATCATCGGTAATGCCTTCACCCAGTTTGGTCAGATAACGATTTATCTCATCTGCCTGGCGCTTCTGGTCGCGCTGCTGGTGCCATTCTGCTTGCGTTCAGTGCGTGTGGTCGGTGACACCCTCAGCTATGAGGAGCTCACTGCGGATAAGAAAAATGAATAAGCGGTTTCATTTTTCCCTGCGGGAAGGGACTTCCTCCCGCAGCTGACAAAATAATCAGGAGTTGTTATGGCTATCTTGTCCATTGGGTTTTCATGTTTCGATCAGTTCTTTTTTCTTAACGAATGGCCGCAGGAGAATACCAAAAATTTCTGCCACGACTTTATCGAGAGCGGCGGCGGCCCGGCAGCAAATGCAGCGTGGCTGCTGGGCCTGTGGGGGGAAGATGTTTACTACATTGGCCATTTGAATAAGGACCTTTACGGCCAGCGTATTATAGATGAGTTTGCCGAGGCCGGGGTTGATACCAGCCAGGTGGTCTTCTCCGATGAAATGATCACCCCGCTGGCGTCGGTGCTGGTGAATCGCCTGTCGGGCTCAAGGACGATTATTACCCGTAAAATGCAAACACCGCCTTCGTTGACCTACGACCAGAAGCTGAAAATTGATGATTTAGCGGCGCGGCTCATTGAATCAGAGGAACCAGTAACGCTATTAGTTGATGGGCATGAAGCAGAACTCAGCGAATATATCATCAAGAAACTGCCGGCCGCAAAGGTAGTTATGGATGGTGGTTCGCTGCGCGCCAGCAATATTAAGCTGGCAGCCTGGACCGATTACTTCGTTGTTAGCGAGCATTTCGCCAGAGACTATATGGGCTATCGCGCCCTCGAGACCGAAGCAGGAATTAAAGCGGCGCTTATCGAGCTAAATAAAATTTGCCGCGGTGACGCCTTTATTACGCTGGGGGAAAAAGGCTGTGCGTTCTTAAAAAGTGGCATGCTGCAAATTGTTCCGGCCTGGCTGTGCAATGTGGTCGATACTACCGGCGCCGGGGACGTATTCCACGGAGCCTTTACCTATGGCGTGCACTACTCGTGGCATATCGACAATATTATTTTGTTTGCCAGCCTGACCGCGGCAATCTCTATTGAGAAAAAGGGCGTGCGTGAATCAATGCCCGACCTTGCCATCGTCCATAACTCGCTAAATAACTACGAAAGAAACTTAACGCAATATTTTGGTGAATAATTTTCGTTAATCAATATCGAGAGGTGATCATGTTAGTTTCTATGAAGGACATGCTTCAGCATGCCCTGCGGGACGGTTATGCCGTAGGGCAGTTCAATGTTAATAATCTGGAATGGGTCGGCGCTGTATTAAGCACCGCACAACAGCTGCGCTCTCCGGTTATTTTAGGCGTCTCCGGCGGTACCGTTAAGCATATGCTGGGATTAAAATGTATTCATGACATCGTGGTTAACGCGATTGATTATTTACACATTGATATTCCGGTCGCCCTGCATCTCGATCACGGGACCACCCGGGAAGCCTGCGAAGCGGCTATTGAGGCCGGATTTAGCTCCATCATGTTTGATGGTTCGCACCTGCCGTTCAGCGAAAACCTGGCCATCACCCGCCATCTGGTCGAGCTGGCGCACAGCAGGGGCATCTCGGTTGAGGCCGAGCTGGGCACCATCGCCGGAAGCGAAGACGGTATCGTCAACTCGACGGTAATTTATGCCGACCCGCAGGAGTGCTACACCCTGGTTAGCGAAACTCAGGTCGATTGTCTGGCAGCGGCGTTAGGTTCGACCCACGGGCTGTACAAAGGCAAAGCAAAGCTCGGGTTTACGGAGATGAAGGCGATTGCGGAGCGGGTTAAGGTTCCGCTGGTGCTGCACGGCGGCACCGGCATTGCCGACGAGGATATGCGTAAGGCCATTGCCTGCGGTACGGCCAAAATTAACGTCAATACCGAAAATATGTACGCCTGGTGCCAGGAGGTGCAGGCCATATTATCTGCCGATACCGGTCATGATGTGAACGACCCGCGTAAAGTGATCAACCAGGGGCTGAAACCGGTGCGCGAAATGATTGCGCGGCGCATTGAGCTGTTTGGCTCACAAAACCGCTATTAGCCAATTTTCAATTTATCGACGCCACTTCAGGGAGAACCCAGCCCCGGACAGATCCGGAGGCTGGTTAATCAGGGGCTAAAACGCGAAGCAGGAGCAGCCCAGCACGCCCCAGAACGCCTGCTCATCGGCAACCGGGATCGACGACCGGCGCGCAATATCGTGCTGGTGGCCGTGGACGCCGCAGCTGCCGCAGCACTGGTGCATCTGCACGATGGCGCCGATTTTTGCCGCCGCGGGCGGCGCCGAGCGGTAGTGGCCCGGAACCTTGACCACCGGAGACCACTCCGGCAGCACCGGGATGGGCGGCGGCGCCAGCGGCGAGAAGTGTCCGGCGGCATAAACCACTTTGCCATCAACCACCGTCAGCACCGATTCGATGCCTTTTATCTCCTCTTCCGGCACGCTGAAATAGTCCTTCGACAGCACCACCAGATCGGCGAGCTGATCCTGCTCAATACGCCCTTTTTTGCCCTGCTCGCTGGAGAACCAGGCGCTGCCCGCCGTCCACAGCTCCAGCGCCACGTCGCGCGGCAGGCGGTTGCTCTCGTCGTACATTGTCATGCCGCCGACGGTGCGCCCGGAAACCAGCCAGTAGAGCGCGGTCCACGGGTTGTAGCTCGCCATGCGGGTGGCGTCGGTGCCGAGCCCCACCGGCACCTCCATTTCCAGCATTTTCGCAACCGGCGGGGTGTGCTTCACCGCATCGATGCCGTAGCGGTCGACAAAATATTCTCCCTGGAAGGCCATCCGGTGCTGTACCGCAATCCCGCCGCCCAGCGCCTTCACGCGCTCAATATTGCGCTCGGTGATGGTTTCCGCATGGTCAAAGAACCAGTGCAGGCCGTTAAACGGAATCTCGCGGTTCACCTTCTCAAAGACGTCCAGCATCCGGCTGATGGATTCGTCATAGGTGGCATGCAGGCGGAACGGCCAGCGGTGTTCAACCAGGTGGTGCACCACCCGCTCCAGTTCGTCTTCCATTCCCGCCGGCAGATCCGGACGCGGCTGCAGTAAATCTTCAAAATCCGCCGCCGAAAAAACCAGCATCTCGCCGGCGCCGTTGGCGCGGAAAAAGTCGGTCCCCTGCCCCGGCTTCAGCATATCGGTCCAGCGTTCGAAATCATCCAGCTCCTGCTTCGGACGCTGGGTAAACAGGTTATAGGCAATGCGCACGGTCATCTGCTGGGTAGCATGCAGCTGCTCAATAATTTCATAATCATCCGGCTAGTTCTGGAAGCCGCCGCCGGCGTCAATCGCGCGGGTCAGCCCGAGACGGTTCAGCTCGCGCATAAACTGGCGCGTCGAGTTCACCTGCAGCTCCAGCGGCAGCTTCGGCCCTTTCACCAGCGTCGCGTAGAGGATCATGGCATTGGGCCTGGCGATCAGCATCCCGGTTGGGTTGCCGTTGCTATCCCGCACAATTTCGCCGCCCGCCGGATCCGGCGTCTCTTTGGTATAGCCTACCGCCTTCAGCGCCGCGCGGTTAAGCAGCGCGCGATCGTAGAGATGCAGCACGAATACCGGCGTATCCGGCGCCGCCTGGTTGAGCTCTTCCAGCGTCGGCATGCGCCGCTCGGCAAACTGGAATTCGCTCCAGCCGCCGACCACCCGCACCCACTGCGGCGAAGGCGTGCGATCGGCCTGCTCTTTGAGCATCCACAGCGCGTCCGCCAGCGACGGAACGCCTTCCCAGCGCAGCTCAAGGTTGTAGTTCAGTCCCCCGCGGATCAGGTGCAGGTGGGAATCATTCAGCCCGGGGATCGCCGTATGGCCCTGCAGATCGACGATCTGCGTGCCTTCGCCGGCAAAGCTCATGATCCGATCGTGGCTCCCGGCCGCAAGGATCTTACCGTCGGCGATCGCTACCGCGTCGGCCAGCGGGTTTTGGCGATCGAGGGTGTGGATCCGACCATCGGTCAGGATCAGTGTGGCAGTTCGTGACATAACGCTCTCCTTGAGGAGGCTGACTCAGTTTTTCTTTAACCAGCCAGCAAACAGGCGGGTCACGATGGGCATCCAGAACCGCCTTAACAAAACCCGCATCTTCCCAGGAGTTCATTGAGGTACGTTATATCGGTTTAACCTGCGGGTGCACCGCCAGCAATTCCGGCCAGATATAGCCGCTAAAGCTCTTTGTTTCCACGGAGGTGTAAATCACCGGAACATTAAAAATCTTGCCCGCTTTGGCTAGCGCAACGGTATTATTTTTAAGCGTATGGCGATCGATATTGGCGACACCAAACGACATCTGCGGCTGGTGGTTAATAAAGATAAGCGTTGAGTTGGTTGGATCAACCAGTTCCCGGATAGACATAACATACCTTTTTAATCAATAAGTTAAAAAGATACAATCAGTGCTGTTGTGGGTCTGGATCCTGACGGATAAAGCATGGTGAGTATAGTCAGTAATTTCTAACGAGTTATTAAAGAAATTTTTCTGATTTATTTCAAAAATAAAAGGCAAGAAATAAAAAATCCGCTATTGGTAAATAGGGTGATAATGATGTTTATCAAAAAATTGCGGGTAACGGTTCTAAATTATTCACTGATATTGAGCAACTGGCTTCGGTAAAACAGAGGGATTATTTATTACCGGTAAGCCGCCGATGCGCCTGAATCTTGATGTCCTGCAGATCCTCGATGCCCTGGAGATCCATGGCTCCTTCGCCACCGCCGCGGAATCGCTCTATAAAACGCCCGCCGCCCTGAGCTACATGATCCAAAAGCTGGAAAGCGATCTCAGTATCACCCTGCTGGATCGCAGCGGACACCGGGCGAAGTTTACCGATACCGGCACAATGGTGCTGGAAAAGGGTCGGCTGCTGCTCAATGCGGCAAAGGATTTGGAAAAGCAGGCGCTGCAGCTGAATGCCGGTTGGGAGCGGGATCTGGCCATCGCGCTGGACGCCTCCTTCCCTTTCGATCGCCTACTCCCACTTATCGACGCGTTTACGCGCAAAATCCGCAAACCCGCCTCAATTTTACCCACCATACGCTGGCGGGCGCCTGGGAAGAGCTGACCCGTAACGGGGCGGATATCATTCCTGGCGCGATCAACGAACCGCCGACCTCCGCCGAATGGTCGTGGAAAATGCTCGGCACGCTGGATAACGTATTTATGGTCGCGCCCGGCCACCTGCTGGCAGAAACGGTACAACCGCTGGCCAACAAGCAGCTCAGCCTGCATCGCGCGGTGGTGATCAGCGATAGTGCCCGCCACTGCCACCCGCTCAACAGCAACCTTCTCACCGAGCAGTCGCAAATTCGCGTCGATGACTTTACCAGCAAGGTCGCGCTGCTGCGGGCCGGGATCGGCTGCGGTTTTCTCCCCCGCCACGTCGCCCGGCCGTGGCTGGCGAGCGGCGAGCTGGTGGAGAAAACCGTCATCTCTTTTTGCGAAAAGGATATTGCCTACATGGCCTGGCGTACGGATAACGACGGCCTGGCCCAGCGCTGGTGGCGGGAAGCCATTCTCGAAGAGCCGTTTCTACACCAGCTTTATCCCTGACGGCTAAACCAAACGCAGGCCGAGATGGCAGGAAGCGTCAGCACGCCGTCGTGCAGCGCTCCGCTGCCCTCTTTGAGCTGCCACTCACCCACGTCCAGCAGCGGTGAATCCTCCACCACCACCTCACAGGCTTCGCCGCGGTTGATAGCCACCAGCACGCGCTGATTTTTATACACCCGAGCAAATACCACCACGTTTTCTTCGGCATAAATTACCTGACACCCGCCGTAGCGCAGCGCCTGGTTCGCCTTGCGCAGCTTCGCCAGGCGTTTATACAGGCCCAGTAACGTAGCGTCCTGCAAAGCCGGGTCCCACGGGAAAGGTTTGCGGCAGAACGGATCGTTATTGCCATCAACGCCCACTTCGTCGCCGTAGTAGATGCACGGCACGCCCGGCCAGCAGAACAGCCAGACCACCGCCAGCGGCAGACGCGCAACGTCCTTACCCAGCAGCGACTTAAAGCGCGCCGTATCGTGGCTATCAAGCTGGTTAAACATCCGCAGCTGCTGCTGGTGCGACAGCCCGGCGCGGTAGTTATCCATCCACGCCACGCAGGTTTGCGCATCTATCTTCTGCGGATCGTAAGAGATATCGGTATTCGCCAGGAAGCCCCACAGCGGGAAGGTAAACCCGCGGTAGTTCATCGCCGAATCTTCGGCATCGGCCTGCAGCCACTGGCGCGCATCGCCGAAATGTTCGCCAAAAACAAAAGATTCCGGCTGCGTCTCCTTTGCCGCCTGGGTTATACCGGCGATATGGCGCAGGTTATTACGCGCCCCGCCGCCTTCCCCCAGCATATGCACCACGTCGAGGCGCCAGCCGTCCATGCTCCACGGCGCCTTCAGCCAGTGGCGCACGATGCTGTCTTCCCCGGCGTAGATTTCGTTGATCAGGCTGGTCGATCGATAATCCAGCTTCGGCAGGCTGGCGTAGCCCAGCCAGCTGTGCGCTTCCCCCTCGGGGGAGAAGGTGAACCAGTCGCGCCACGGTGAATCCGCGCTGTGGCAGGCTCCGCCGGTGCCGCGCTGGTGGCGATCAAACCAGACGTGTGAATCTCCGGTATGGTTGAACACGCCGTCGAGGATCAGGCGCATCCCCTCCCGCTGCGTATTGTGCCGCAGGCGCAGCAGCGCGGCGTCCCCGCCAAACTGCGGATCGACGCGACGATAATCTTCGGTATCGTATTTATGCACGCTCGGCGCGACAAACACCGGATTCAGGTACAGCGCCGTGACGCCCAGCTGCTTGAGATACGGCAGCTTCTCGCTGATACCGTCCAGATCGCCGCCGTAGAAGGTTGAGCCGCCCGCCTCACCGGTTAACGGTTCATCCCACTGCTTCTGAACGATATCCTGTCCCGCAGCGTGGTGATGGTAGGGCCGATCCTGCTCGGCCTGGCGCGGTTCGCTGCGCGCAAAGCGGTCAGGAAAGATTTGATAAAAGACCTGATCGGCAACCCACTGCGGGCCGCTGTCCGGCAGATCGACCGCAAACTGCTCCAGCCGCGCCGGCGGGAAGCGGTTAAAGCCCTGCGGGGTAAACCAGCGCTGCCGGTCGGCCCACAGCAGCTTAAAGCTATAGCGCCGACGCGGCTGGCCGCTGGCCAGATTAATCTCGCCGCGCCACGCGACGACGCCCGGCCGCGGCTCCTGGCGCAGGCGGTGCATCGGTAGCGAAAGCTCTTCGTTGTCTTCTTCCGCACGCAGCGTAACGCGCTGCGGCAGCTCATCGCCGCTGACCCATAGGGTGATAAAGAGTCGTCCCTGCTGCTCCTTGATAAACGGGGCAACAGGCAGGTGCCATGCCTTCAACATCGTTATTCCTCTCTGTACAGAATGGGCACACCTTGCCACAGCGCCCAGGGGTATAACTCATCATCGGCACAATTATTGGGGGAGGAGAGCGGAGGAGGATATCGGAAAAGCGCAAATATCCTGCCGGATAGCGCGCGCATATCCGGCAGGCGAGCGGCCCGCCTAGCGGGCCTGCGCCAGCTGACGGTCGCGGCGGGTTTTCAGCTTCCAGCCGACCAGCAGCAGCGCTATCCAGCCGAAGCCGACGTACAGGGAAATACGCGTATCCGGATGGTAGCCAATCAGCGCAATGATAAAGACGAGAAACGCCAGGCCTACCGCCGTGGTCGCCACGCCGCCCGGTACTTTAAACTTCAGCGCCCTGGCCTCTTCCGGCGGCAGACGGCGGCGGAAGGCAATCTGCGACAGCAGGATCATAATCCACACCCACACCGTCGCAAAGGTTGCCAGGGAGGCGATCACCAGGAAGACGTTTTCCGGCATGATGTAGTTCAGGTAGACCGCAAACAGCAGCGCGATGGTCATCACCATCACCGTCACCCACGGCACGCCGCGGCGCGATGTTTTGGCGAACATTTTCGGCGCGCTGCCCTGCTCGGCCATGCCGTGCAGCATGCGCCCGACGCCGAACACGTCGCTGTTAATCGCCGAAAGCGAGGCGGTCAGCACCACAAAGTTGAGGATGCTGGCGGCGAAAGCGATGCCCATATGCTGGAAGGTTAAGACGAACGGGCTGCCGTTAGTCCCGACCTGGTTCCACGGATAAATAGACATAATCACGAACAGCGTGCCGACGTAGAACACCAGAATACGCATCGGGACCGAGTTGATGGCGCGCGGAATGGATTTCTCCGGGTCCTGCGCTTCCCCGGCGGTAATACCGATGATTTCAATCCCGCCGTAGGCGAACATCACCATCTGCAGCGACATCACCATTCCCAGCCAGCCGTTGCTGAAGAAGCCGCCGTTGCTCCACAGATTATGGATGCCGGTCGGCTGGCCGCCGTTGCCGATGCCCCAGATAATGATGCCGAAACCGGCGAGGATCATGATAATAATGGTGGCAACTTTAAAGAAGGAGAACCAGAACTCCAGCTCGCCAAACACCTTCACGCTCATCAGATTGACGGCACAGATAATCAGCACCACGCTGAGCACCCAGATCCAGTGCGGGACCGTCGGGAACCAGACGCCCATATAGATGCCGAAGGCCGTCACGTCGGCGATGGCGACAATCAAAATTTCAAAGCAGTAGGTCCAGCCGGTGATATAGCCCGCCAGCGGGCCGAGATAGTCCTGCGCGTAGCGTGAAAATGAGCTGGCGGCGGGGTTATGCACCGACATCTCGCCCAGCGCGCGCATAATAATGTACGCCGCCACGCCGCCGATAATATAGGCCAGCAGCACGCTCGGGCCGGCCATTTTAATCGCATCGGCCGAGCCATAGAACAGGCCGGTACCAATTGCCGAACCCAGCGCCATAAAGCGGATATGCCGGGTACTTAGCCCGCGCTTAAGTTTGTTACTACTTTCCATCGTATTCCATGCCGTTTTTCTCCTTTAGCCTTCGCCGAGCGAAGATCAAAAGAGGATTACCTGAAAAACAAAAAACCACGGGACCTGAAGTCCCGTGGTTTAACACTGATTTTTAAACGTCGGCTAGTGCGCGCTGGATGTCACCTGACGCCCTGCTGCGCGATCCCAGACCACCGCCAGAACCGCCATCACGGCGGTCGGCATGAGCCAGGCCAGACCCTGCTCTGCCAAAGGCAGGCGCGCGGTCCACGCCGGCAGCATATCGGCAAAGGCCGACGTTTTAATGCCGTCAATGATACCAAACATCAGGCTGATAAACATGGCCGGCGCAATAACGCGGGACGAATTATGCCACCAGTTGCGGGTAAAGCTTAATACCACCAGTGCGATACACGGCGGATAGATAGCCGTCAGCACCGGGATCGAAATCTGAATCAGGTGGCTCAGACCGAGGTTGGAGACCGCCATCGAGAAAATGCCGAGAATAAACACCAGCGAGCGGTAGGAGAACGGCAGATATTGGGCGAAAAATTCCGCACAGGCGCAGGTCAGGCCAACCGCGGTCACCAGGCAGGCAATGAAAATCAGCGCCGCCAGCATAAAGCTTCCCGCGCCACCGAAGGTGTGCTGGACGTACGAGTGCAGAATGGCTGCGCCATTAGCCGACTGATCGACCAGGGTCGCGCTGTCGGAGCCGAGGCGGAACAGGGCCAGGTACAGCAACGTCAGGCCAACGCCCGCCATCAGGCCGGCCCACACGGTATAGCGGGTCAGCAGGCGCGCTTCGCTGACGCCACGAGAGCGGGCGGCGTTAACAATGACGATCCCGAAGACCATCGCGCCGAGGGTGTCCATCGTCAGATAGCCGTTGACGAAGCCGTTTGAGAACGGCGCGGTGCGGTAGGCCTCCAGCGCATTGCTGATCGGGCCTGCCGGCCAAATAATCGCCGCGACGGAGAGAATAATCAGGGCAATGATTTTCAGCGGAGCGAGGAAATTGCCGACGGTATCCAGCAGCTTGCCGGGATATAACGAAACCAGGATCACCAGGGCGAAATAGATGACGCTATAAATCAGCAGCGGCATCGCGCCGTCGCCGGTCAGCGGGGCAATCCCCACTTCAAAGGAGACCGTCGCGGTACGCGGAGTCGCAAACAGCGGTCCTACCGCCAGGTAGCAGACGACGGCCAGCAGAATCCCCGCCACTTTGCCAATCGGGGTGCTCAGGCTTTCAACGCCGCCGCCGACTTTCGCCAGCGCCACGACCGTCAGCACCGGTAAACCCACGGCGGTGATCAGAAAGCCGATAGCGGCGGTCCAGACGTGTTCACCAGCCTGTAAACCAACCATTGGGGGGAAGATGATGTTGCCTGCACCGACGAACAGCGCGAAGGTCATAAAGCCCAACGCTATGATGTCGCGAGATTTTAACTGATGGGTCATAAATTCATACTGCCTGTGGATGTGGTGGTGTTAAACGGAAAAATACCGTGCCTTCCCTTAGGGATGATACAGCGGCTATTGCCGGAAATTCAGCGAGATATGCTCCCGAAGCGGCGTGGGAAAGAATTGTTTTTTGAAATACCACGCAAAAGCAGTCTGTCTACGACTGCATGGGGCGCAATTTAAACGCTTATAACGTTTTAAAGCAAGGCGGGATCGTAAAAGCAGATGATTATGCTAAGTCTACAGTTTCAACCAGCGTTATTAACCATAACGAAGGAAAACATGTGGCTAATCATGCGAACAAAAAAGCAGCAGACGTTCGTTAATTACGTAGCTGAAAATTGACTGCAAACGAAAATGACCAGCCGGAGCTGGTCATTGACAAGTTATGTTGACAGCGCGGCGCTTAGTCGCTTTTTTTGGCAATTAAACGTTCCGGCAGCAGGAAGCTAAACCGCGTTCCTTTACCGGGCGTGCTCTCAATATCCAGCCGGCTGTCGTGATGATTGACCGCATGCTTAACGATAGCCAGCCCCAGCCCGCTGCCCCCGGTTTGCCGCGAGCGCGCTTTATCCACGCGATAGAAGCGCTCGGTCAGGCGCGGAATATGCTCGGGGGCGATCCCCGGGCCGTTATCCTCAACGCTAAACAGCGCGCCGTGCGGCGCTTTCTGCCAGCTGACGGTAATCTCTGTTCCCTCCGGCGTATGGTTGATCGCGTTATACACCAGATTCGAGATCGCGCTGCGCAGTTGCTCATCGTTACCGAGCACCTTCAGCGACTCATCGACCACAAAGTGCAGGGTATGCTTTTTCTGGCTGAGCGTTTGCGCCTCGCGCTCGACAACCCGCAGCATCATCGGCACGTCGATTTTGTCGTTCATCGCCAGAACCGGGGCCGCTTCAATACGCGACAGGGTGAGCAGCTGTTTAACCAACCCCTCCATACGCTGAGTTTGTTCGCGCATGGTATGCAGGGCCTTTTCCCGCGTCACCCCTTCCAGCACCTGCTCCTGCATCATCTCCAGATATCCCTGCAGCACCGTTAGCGGCGTGCGCAGCTCGTGGCTGACGTTGGCGAAAAAGTTGCGCCGGGCGCCTTCAAGCTGATGCATCTGCGTCACGTCGCGCGCCACCATCAGCATCTGCTTGTCGCTGTAGGGCATTACGCGGATTTCCAGATGACGGGCGTTATTAAGGATCAGATTAAGCGGTTTGCTGAAATCTTTGCTTTTAAGGTAGTTGGCAAATTCAGGATAGCGCAGGAGGTTAAGGATGTTTTGTCCGCTGTCGTCTGGCCAGCGCAGATTGAGGATCTGCTGTGCCAGGCCGTTACACCAGAAGATCGCCCCCTCCTCGGTGGTCAGCACCACCGCGTCGGGCAGCGATTCCGCCCCGCTGCGAAAGCGTTTGATCAGGCTGCCCAGCTCGCGTCGGCGTTTTTTATTACGCATCTGCATCTGGTGAAGGCCGTACAGCAGCGGTTCCCAGCTGCCGCTCCCCGGCGGTGGCGTCATGCTGCGGTCCACCCACAGCCACCACGAAAGGCGGAGTAAATTCCAGAAATGCCAGATAAGAAGTCCGGTCACCGCCGCCAGTAAAAACCACGGCAAATGACCAAATATCGCCCCGAGAATCAGGGCCGGGATACAAGATAAGAAAAGCTCAAGCGCCAGCCTTTTCCATGACAGCCGTTCCAGCACGGTTCACACTCCTGTCGACATTCAGAAACGGGCGGAGAAACGATATCCCGTGCCGCGAACCGTTTGTACCATCCGGTCATGGCCACTGTGTTCCAGCGCTTTACGCAGACGGCGAATATGCACGTCTACCGTTCGGTCTTCTACATACACGTTGGTCCCCCAGACGTGATTCAGCAGCTGCTCGCGGCTGTATACGCGTTCCGGATGGGTCATAAAGAAGTGTAATAACTTAAACTCGGTCGGTCCCATGTCCAGCGGGTTTTCTCCGGTCATCACGCGATGGGAGGAGGGATCGAGGCTTAGCCCCTGCATTTCAATCACCTCTTCCACCGCCATCGGGGAAATGCGCCGCATCACGGCTTTGATTCGCGCCACCAGCTCTTTCGGCGAGAAAGGCTTGGTGATGTAATCGTCGGCGCCGGTCTCGAGGCCGCGAACGCGATCTTCCTCTTCACCGCGAGCGGTCAGCATCACGACCGGAATATCGCGGGTCATCGCCTCACGCTTAAGCTGCTTAATAAACTGCAGACCCGATCCGCCCGGCAGCATCCAGTCAAGGAGAATCAGATCGGGCCAGGGTTCATTGAGCTGGTTCACCGCGCTGTCAAAATCTTCCGCCTCGACGGGCTGAAAGCCGTTTTGTTCCAGAACAAAGCAGACCATTTCGCGGATTGGAGCTTCATCTTCAACGACCAGAATTCTTCTCGCCATTATTTACCCTGTATTTTTTAGCCATCAGTATAGAGTGCGGCGCCATTATGCGTCAGTTTTGTGACAGATTTATGAAAAAAATGGTCGTCTGACGATCGAGGATTTTGAATTATGACACGCACTTAACTCCCCTGCGTCGATGGTATAATGGCGGCAACGCTCTTAGGCAACGGAATATTTATGCGCATCATTCACACCTCTGACTGGCATCTCGGGCAAAATTTTTACAGTAAAAGCCGTGCCGCTGAGCATGCGGCCTTTCTCGACTGGCTGCTGGCCAGCGCGCAGGAGCACGAGGTCGATGCCATTATTGTCGCCGGCGATATCTTTGATACCGGCTCGCCGCCGAGCTACGCCCGCGAGCTGTATAACCACTTCGTGGTTCAGCTCCAGCAAACCGGCTGTCGGCTGGTGGTGCTGGCGGGTAACCATGATTCGGTCGCCACGCTGAATGAATCACGCGACATCCTGGCCTTTTTAAAAACCACGGTCGTGGCGAACGCTGGCCATGCCCCCTTCGTTCTGCCGCTGCGCGACGGCTCGCCGGGGGCGATATTCTGCCCGGTCCCCTTCCTGCGCCCGCGCGAGCTGGTCACCAGCCAAGCCGGACACTCCAGCGGTGAAAAGCAGCAGCTGCTGCTCACCGCCATCAGCGACTACTATCAGCAGCAGTACCAGCAGGCCTGCGACCTGCGCGGCGACCGGCCGCTGCCGATTATCGCCAGCGGCCACCTGACCACCGTCGGCGCCAGCAAAAGCGACGCGGTGCGCGAGATCTACATCGGCACCCTCGATGCCTTCCCGGCCAGCCGTTTTCCTCCCGTCGACTATATCGCGCTGGGCCATATCCACCGGGCGCAGATCGTCGGCGGCTGCGAGCATATACGCTACAGCGGCTCGCCAATCTCCCTGAGCTTTGATGAGACCGGGAAAAGTAAAAGCGTCAATCTGGTGACCTTTACCGACGGCCGACTGGCGGACGTTAGCCCGCTGACGGTGCCGATAGTCCAGCCGCTGGCGGTGCTAAAGGGCGACTTCGCCAGCATCAGCGAGCAGCTTGACCGGTGGCAGGACGACGCGGAGCTGCCCGCCGCGTGGCTGGATATTGAAATCACCAGCGATGAATATCTGCACGATATTCAGCGCCAGATCCAGGCCCGCTGCGAAGCGCTGCCGGTGGAAGTGCTGCTGGTGCGCCGCAGCCGCGCCCAGCGCGAGCGCATTCTGGCCGGCGAGCGGCGGGAAACCCTCAGTGAACTGCGGGTTGAGGAGGTTTTTGCCCGTCGCCTGGCGCTGGAGAATCTCGAAGAGCCTCAGCAGCAGCGCCTCGAGCAGCTGTTTAACGAAACGCTGCACAGCCTGAACGGTGAGGAGCACCTGTGAAAATTCTGAGCCTGCGCCTGAAAAACCTTAACTCGCTGAAAGGCGAGTGGAAAATTGATTTCACCGCCGAACCCTTCGCCAGCAACGGGCTGTTCGCGATCGTCGGGCCGACGGGGGCCGGGAAAACGACCCTGCTGGACGCTATCTGCCTCGCGCTGTACCACGAAACGCCGCGCCTGAGCAGCGTGTCGCAATCGCAAAACGATCTGATGACCCGCAATACCGCCGAATGCCTGGCTGAAGTTGAGTTTGAGGTCAAAGGCACCGCCTACCGCGCCTTCTGGAGCCAGAACCGCGCGCGCAACCAGCCTGACGGCAACCTGCAGGCGCCCCGCGTCGAGCTGGCCCGCTGCGACGATGGGCAAATTCTTGCCGACAAAGTCAAAGACAAGCTGGAGATGACCGCCTCGCTCACCGGCCTCGATTACGGCCGCTTTACCCGCTCGATGCTCCTCTCCCAAGGCCAGTTCGCCGCCTTTCTTAACGCCAAACCCAAAGAGCGCGCGGAGCTGCTGGAGGAGCTCACCGGCACCGAAATTTACGGTCAGATCTCCGCCCAGGTGTTTGAAAAGCACAAGCTCGCCCGCAGCGAGCTGGAAAAGCTACAGGCCCAGGCCTCCGGCGTTCTGCTGTTAAGCGACGAGCAGCAGCAGGCGCTGCAGAAAAGTTTGCAAGTACTTACTGCTGAAGAACAGCAGCGCCTCGCCGAGCAGGCGCGTGAGCAAAATACACTGCAATGGCTGCTGCGCCAGCAGGAGCTCATCCGCGACGAGAACCAGACCCAGACGCGACTGCGCGAGGCGCAGCAGGCGCTGGAGCAGGCCCAGCCGCAGCTGGCGGCGCTGCAGCAGGCGCAGCCTGCCGACCAGCTGCGTCCGCTGTGGACCCGACAGCAGGAGCAGGCCGAGGCGCTGGCGCAGACCCGCCGTCAGGTGGAAGAAGTAAATACTCGCTTACACGATCGGCTGCGGCTGCGGGCGGGCATTCGTCTCGCGGCGCAGCAGCAAACGAGCCAGCTGCAGCAGACCCAGCAATCGCTCGCCGAATGGCTGAAGGCCAACGACCGCTATCGTCAGTGGGGCAATGCCCTGGCAGGCTGGCGGGCGGCGTTCCAGCAGCAGGCGCGCGACGCGCAGCAGCAGGCCGGGCTGGAGCAGCGGCTGGCGGAAACTCGCCGTCGGCTCGGCGAACTGCCGCCGGCAACGCTGGCGCTGGATGCCGACCGGGTGCGCGACGACCTTGCCCGCCACGCCGCCGCCCGCCCGCAGCGTCAGCAGCTGGCAACCCTGCACAGCCGTCTGCTGCCCCTGCGCCAACGCCTCAGCCAGCTGCAGGCGACGGAGCAGGCCGGCCGCGAGGAGCAGGATAAGCTGGAAACGACGCTGACCCAGCGGCGCCAGGCCTACAAAGAGAAAAATCAGCAGTTCAGCGATGTGAAAGCCATTTGCGAGCTGGAAGCACGGATTGCCGGACTGGAAGAGGAGCGCGCGCGCCTGCAGCCCGGCGCGCCTTGCCCGCTCTGCGGCTCCTGCGAACACCCGGCCATCGCCGAATATCGGGCGCTGACGCCCGGCGTGAATCAGGCCCGCCGCGAGTCCCTCGAGCGCGAGGTTAAACAGCTGGCGGAAGAAGGCGCTCAGCTGCGCGGCGAGCTGGATGCGCTGTTGAAACAACAGCTTAAACAAAAAGAGGAGCAAGACTCGCTGCTCCAGCAGGAGCAAGCGCTTACCTCTCAGTGGCAGAGCGTTAGCGGCGAACTGCAGATTGACCTGCGGCCGGAGGATGATATTCCCGGCTGGCTCGACGCTCAGCAGGAGCGGGAGCAGCAGCTATATCAGCATCAGCAGCGGCTGGCCTGGCAGGTCCAGCAGCAGGAGTGCGAGCTGCAGCTCCGGCAGCTGCAGCAGGATCTGGCCCAGCGTCACAGCGCCCTCAACGCCGAGCTCGCGGCCTTTGCCCTCAGCGCGCCTGAGGCGGAAGCAGCGGCGGCCTGGCTGACCGAGCGCGAAGAGGAAACCCGCGGCTGGCAGACCAGGCACGACGAATCTGCCGCCCTGCAGGAGCGCCTGCAGCAGCTGATCCCCCTACTGGAGACGCTGCCGGAGACGGAAGAGGTGGTCCCGCCCGCGCCGCTTGAGGGCTGGCGCCAGGTGCACGACGACTGCCTGGCGCTGCAGAGCCAGTGGCGCACCCTTGGCCAGCAGGAGAGTCAGCAGCAGCGGCTGCTGGCAGAAACCGAGGGCCAGTTCGCCGCCGCCCTCGCCGCCAGCCCCTTTGCCGACCAGCAGGCGTTTCTCGACGCCCTGCTCGACGAAGAGACCCGCCAGCGCCTGGAGAAGCTCAGGCAGACTCTGGAAAATACGCTCCAGCAAAACGGCGCTCTCGCCCTGCGGGCCCGCGAAGCGCTGGCGCAGCATCGGCAGCAGCCGCCGGCGGAGGCCGACATCACCCAGCCGATGGAAGAGGTCGAGGCCCACTTACGGCAGCTGGCACCCCTGCTGCGGGAAAACAGCGCCCGTCAGGGGGAGATCCGCCAGCAGCTGAAGCAGAATGCCGAGAACCAGCAGCGCCAGCAGGCGCTGCAGCAGGAGATCGCGCTCGCCGCGCGGCAGATGGAGGACTGGGCGTGGCTCAATTCGCTGATTGGCTCGAAAGAAGGCGATAAATTCCGTAAATTTGCCCAGGGGCTGACGCTGGATAATCTTGTCTGGCTGGCTAACCATCAGCTCAACCGCCTGCACGGCCGCTATCAGCTGCAGCGCAAGGCCAGTGAAGCGCTGGAGCTGGAGGTAGTCGATACCTGGCAGGCGGACGCGGTGCGCGATACCCGCACCCTCTCCGGCGGCGAAAGCTTCCTCGTCAGCCTTGCGCTGGCGCTGGCGCTATCCGATCTGGTGAGTCATAAAACGCGCATTGATTCGCTGTTCCTTGACGAGGGGTTCGGTACGCTCGATAGCGAAACGCTGGATACCGCGCTGGACGCGCTGGATGCCCTCAATGCCAGCGGGAAAGCGATCGGCGTGATTAGCCACGTTGAAGCGATGAAGGAGCGTATCCCCGTGCAGATCAAGGTGAAAAAAATCAACGGGCTGGGATACAGCCGTCTCGATAAGGCCTACGCGGTGGAGTAAACCTCCGCCCGGTTCCCCGGCGGCGTGGTGCCGTCGGGAAGTCGGAGTAGAGAGCCTCTCCTCAGCCGCCTACAGCGGCCACAGCCAGGCCGCGCCGCGCACGCCGCTGGAGTCACCGTGCAGCGCTTTACGGATCGGCGTTTCGCACTCGCCGCCAAACACCCACCCTTTCACCAGCCCGGGCACCGTCTGGTACAGGCGCTCGACGTTGCTCATTCCGCCGCCGAGCACGATAACGTCCGGGTCGAGGATATTCACCACGTGGGCCAGCGACTTTGCCAGCCGTATCTCGTAGCGGCTCAGCGCCAGTTCCGCCAGCGGGTCCTGCTCGCCGACCCGCTGCACGATCTCGCTGCCCTTTAACGGCTGACCGCCCAGCCGCCGATAGTCGGTGGCAAAGCCGGTGCCGGAGATAAAGGTTTCAATACAACCCTGTTTTGCGCAGTAGCACGGGACCTCCGCGCGATAGCGCAGCTCGTCCTCATCCATCCACGGCAGCGGATTGTGCCCCCACTCGCCGGCGGCGCCGTTGCCGCCAATATGCGAGCGACCGTTAAACGCCACGCCGGCGCCGCAGCCGGTGCCGATAATGACCGCAAACACGGTCTGAGCGCCCGCCGCGGCGCCATCCACCGCTTCCGATACCGCCAGGCAGTTGGCATCATTCGCCAGCCGAACTTCGCGATTCAGCCTCTGGCTCAGGTCTTTATCAAACGGCTGGCCGTTGAGCCAGGTGGAGTTGGCATTTTTCACTACGCCGGTATAAGGCGAAATCGAGCCGGGGATCCCCATCCCAACGCTGCCGCGCTCGCCGGTCGCCTGCTCTGCCATATCGACCAGGGCGGCAATATTCTCTATCGTTTGCCGATAATCGTCCCGCGGAGTCGGCAAACGGTGGCGAAACAGCTGCTCTCCCTTATCACTCAGGGCAATGACTTCCGTTTTCGTGCCGCCTAAATCAATACCAATACGCACTGTATGCTCCTCTCCCCGATTAACAATGCAAGCATAGCGACAATTCGCTATCATGCCCGCTGGATTTAACGACAAAGCCGTGGAAATTATCATGCTGTGGTTCAAAAATTTAATGGTTTACCGTCTCAGCCGCGACATTTCACTGCGCGCCGAGGAGATGGAAAAACAGCTGGCCGAGCTGACGTTTACGCCTTGTGGTAGCCAGGATATGGCGAAAACCGGTTGGGTATCGCCGATGGGATCGCACAGCGATGCGCTGACGCACACGACAAACGGCCAGATCGTTATCTGCGCGCGCAAAGAAGAGAAGATCCTGCCGTCTCCGGTGATCAAACAGGCACTGGAAGCAAAGATCTTCAAGCTGGAATCCGAGCAGGGCCGCAAGCTGAAAAAAACCGAAAAAGATTCGCTGAAAGACGAAGTGCTGCACTCTCTGCTGCCACGCGCTTTCAGCCGCTTTAGCCAGACCATGATGTGGATCGATACCGTCAACGGTCTGATCATGGTGGACTGCGCCAGCGCCAAAAAAGCGGAAGATACGCTGGCTCTGCTGCGCAAAACCTTAGGCTCGCTGCCGGTTGTCCCGCTGGCGCTGGAAAACCCGATCGAGCTGACGCTCACCGAGTGGGTGCGCTCAGGCACCGTGGCGCAAGGCTTCCAGCTGCTGGATGAAGCCGAGCTGAAGGCGATGCTGGAAGACGGCGGCGTGATCCGCGCGAAGAAGCAGGATCTGGTCAGCGACGAAATCGCCGTGCACATTGAGGCCGGGAAGGTTGTCACCAAGCTGGCTCTCGACTGGCAGCAGCGTATTCAGTTCCTGATGTGTGACGATGGCTCTATCAAGCGCCTGAAGTTCTGTGACGAGCTGCGCGATCAGAATGAAGATATTGATCGGGAAGATTTTGCCCTGCGCTTTGACGCCGACTTTATTCTGATGACCGGCGAACTGGCCGCGCTGATTCAGAATCTGGTGGAAGCCCTGGGCGGAGAAGCCCAGCGCTAATCAGCTGAATGACATCCGCAGAATCACTCGATTACGCGGATTGTCATCCTGCCGCACCGCGGCAGGATGACAAAATCTGCATTACAGATAGCGGCACAGATAGGACGTTGGCTCAGCAACCTGCAGGTGGAACTCGCTGCTGCCAGGAACGTTGAATACTTCACCGGCGGTATAAACTTTCCACTCGGTTTCCCCAGGCAGCAGAACGTTCAGCGCGCCGCTGACCACGGTCATCTCTTCCGGCTGTGCGGTGCCAAAGGTATATTCCCCTTCCGCCATCACGCCCACGCTCGCGCGGCCCGTACTGCTGCTGGTGAAACCAATCGATTTCACTTTTCCATCGAAGTATTCATTACTTTGAAGCATAAACAAGCCCTTATGATCTTTTGTTGAAACCTCAATATAGGGGGCGCTCCTCGTTTCTGTCACGTAAAATTAACGCCTGATGCCTGTCCTGTGACGCAGGATAGCCGCAGCGCCCGCGTTTGCTCGTAGGCCAGGCGCCTCGCAATACGCGCCGGCGCCGCTCGGCTTAAACTAAAAGCTCTGCCGCCAGTCGCGAAACCAGCACATTGGAGAGCAGAACCGGCACGTCCAGCGCTTTTTGCAGCACGTCCCGGTGATGCTGATGGTAGCCGAGACAGTCCAGCACCAGCACGTCGGCGCCCTGCTCCAGCAGCGTCCTTCCGGCCTCCAGCAAATCGCTGTCGCTGCCGCTAACCGGGTCCGCCAGCGCGTAGTACGGCGCGCTGTTGAGCGAGAGCCATTTTTGCTGCTGCAGCGGCAGAACGCCCTCAACGGGAACGATCACCCCCACCTGATGACCGTCGACGATCGACGCCACCAGCGGCGGGATAATACGCTGCGGCTCCAGTAATATAGCGTTACGCGCCGTAAAACCGCTCAGCATGTCGGAGCTCAACAGCAAAATGACGTCATACTCCTGCCGGTCGAGCACCGCGATAAGATGCTTTAAATCACGTTCAATCTTCCACCGCGAGACCTCGGCCATCCGGTTGTCATTGAGCAAGGTATGCAGGCGCTCGTCGTCGGGGTCAACGGCATAATCTTCCAACACCTCTTCGCGCGTCATTTTACCTAGCAGGCTAATATGCGTGATCCGCTCTTCCCTGATATGTTCGGTTAACAGCGGCAGAACCTCCGCTACCGGCACCACGCCAACGGTTAAAATGGCCATTGTTGTACTCATATCATCTACCTTTTCACTTCCACGCCTTCAGCACAGGCTTACCGCATAATATCCGCCCCCCTGGTGGCTAAAAATCAACCGTCCAGAAGCGTAGCAGCTTAGCGCTCCAGTAGAGTGTAAAGATTCCAGATGATTCAGGAACACTCCTGAAAAATCAGCACCTTAGGTATTCATTAGTACGCGTAATGAATTAAAAATGTGACAGGTGTCCTGTTTTACCCTTTGGCTGGGAAAAACAGCGCGCCGCGCAGGCGCGTAAATCAGCGGCGAGCGACATGTTCAGCGGGGGCAAAAATACCTGCCAGCGATGGCGCTGACAGGCTGCGGCTCAGAAGGCGGGCTACGATTTCTCAGGATCCTCATAGCGCCGTTTGGCATCCAGCGCTTCGCCCTCGACAGGATGTTCGCTAATCAGTGAATCGGGGGTGGGATAATCGGCGCGGAGTTGATACCAGATTTCAGTCTGGCCCTTCTGACCTTTCTCAACGGCGACGACGCGCGCTTCGCGCGGATATGGCGGTCGGTCTGGCATGGCTCTTCCCTCTTTTACCGTACGAGCCATAAAGTATAGATAGCCGCGCTCCGTTTGCCCCAGGTAAAGTCCGAACTCGCTCCGTTACCCGCCAGCAGGCGGCTCTTTCGCCCCCCTGAAGGGTTAATTATCAACCGTACAGGCGCTCTGCAGCGTCGCCATGATCTGCCCGACCACCTCATCCGGCTCGGCGGTCGCATCGATAATATGGTGCGCGGTCGCCCGGTACAGCACCTCTCTTTGAGCCAGCACTTCGCCAACCTCATCGCGGATCGGTTTGCCGGTCAGCGTCGGGCGCTGTTCGGTTTTCGGATAGGCTTCAAGGCGGTCAATCAGCGCAGATACCGAGGCCTGGAGATAGAAAACCACGCCGTTCTCACGCATAAACTGACGGTTCTCTTCGTTCAGCACAATGCCGCCGCCGGTCGCAATAACCGTTTCCGGGCGGGTGACCGCTTTTAGCACCTGCGATTCCAGCTCACGAAAGCGATCCCAGCCCTCCTGCTCGACGATCGTCGCGACCGTACGCTGCTCAAGCGCCTGCAGGGCATGATCGGTATCGGTAAACTGGTAATTACGCGCCCGCGCCAGCGCGTGGCCGATCGTCGTTTTACCGCAGCCGCGTGGACCGATGAGATAGATTGGCTGTGTCATTACCGAAGACCCTCTGGTTCCGCATTTTGCGGGAAAATGAATACGAAAAGTGCGCAATGATACCTGCAAAGCGCCGTCACAATAACCGTAAAATAAACGTTACAAATTATCAGGCGATCCCTTTCATCATAGAGAGCAAAGGGATTTTGCATGTAAACTTATCATTGCATTAAATGTTTCGCCAGATTTACCTCGACTCAGGGATTATTTTTTAGCCGCTGGCTGGCGTAAACGGTAACACATTTATGCAAAGCTTTACGCTGCAACATATTTACAACATGGGTGGTCCAGACGCACTCTGACCGTAATTTATCAGTGTGACAGAGGAATGTATCATGCAATCTGAAGAACAACGCCTTATCGACGGGCTGTTTTCCCGACTAAAAGAGGCAGGAACGCAGAGCGCATCGCGCGATGCCGACGCCGAGGAGCGGATTGCGCAGCACATCAAAGAGCAGCCGGCCGCCCCCTACTACATGGCGCAAACGATCCTGATTCAGGAAGCGGCGATTAAGCAGCTCAACGATCGTATCCAGGCGCTGGAAGGCCAGGTGACGCAGCTGCAGGCGGCAAAACCGAGCAGCGGCGGGTTTCTCTCCGGCCTGTTTGGCGGCGGCCAGTCGCAGTCACGCGGTTCTGACCCTATTCCTGGCGCCGAGCAGTACGGTCGGCCGCAGGCCGGCGCGCAGCCGCAGTATGCCCCGCAAATGCAGCAGCAGAGCTACGCTCCTCAGGCGACTCGCGGCGGCGGCTTTATGGCCGGTGCGCTCCAGACCGCGGCAGGCGTGGCGGGCGGGGTGGTGCTCGGCAATATGCTGACCAATATGTTCAGCGGTTCGCATCCGCAGGAGATCGTCAATATCATCGAAGAGAAGCCTCAGGCTGACCTCGCGCAGACGGCGGACAGCAGCGTGTCGGACGATCCCTTCCGTCAGGATGACAGTCAGTTCCTTGCGGATAACAGCACCTACAGCTCCGACTTTGACGCCGGTTTTGGCAATGACAACATCGGCAGCGACGACGATAGCTGGGTTTAGGCTACCGACCTTTCGTTTCTGTAAGCCACTTCTCCAGCGCGGCGGCAAATTGCTGACGGTCGCGCTGCGATAGGGTATCCGGGCCGCCGGTTTGCACGCCGCTGGCCCGCATCGTTTCCATAAAATCACGCATCGTCAGGCGCTCGCGAATGGTGGCCTCGCTGTAGCGCTCCCCGCGCGGATTGAGCGCCGCGCCGCCTTTGGCCAGCACTTCGGCGGCCAGAGGAATATCGGCGGTAATCACCAGATCGCCCGGCTCGCACAGGCGAACGATTTCGTTATCGGCAACATCAAAGCCCTGCGGTACGCGCAGGGTACGAATAACGCGCGACGGCGGCACCCGCAGCGCCTGGTTTGCCACCAGCGTCATCGGCGTTTGCGTGCGCTCGGCGGCACGAAACAAAATCTCTTTAATCACGTTTGGACAGGCGTCCGCATCAACCCAAATAGCCATTCCAGCTCCTGTGGACGAAAAAGGGGGCTATTATTGTCACCTGCTTTTGTCCCCCGGGAAAGCTCCGGAGTGATAAGCTAGATAACTCACGACAAAATAAGCACAGGAGAAGGGTGATGGAGAAGAAAATTGGCTTTATCGGCTGCGGCAATATGGGTAAGGCCATTCTCGGCGGCCTTATCGCCAGCGGGCAGGTACAGCCGGGGCAAATTTGGGTCTACACCCCGTCGCCGGATAAAGTGGCGGCCCTAAGCGACCAGTACGGTATTAATGCGGCACAGAGCGCTCAGGACGTTGCTCAGGTTGCGGATATTGTATTCGGCGCGGTGAAGCCAGGGATCATGGTTAAAATACTGAGCGACGTGGCCTCCAGCCTGAATAAAGATTCTCTGGTGGTCTCCATCGCGGCGGGCGTCACCCTCGATCAGCTCGCACGCGCGCTGGGACACGATCGCAAGATCGTCCGCGCCATGCCTAACACGCCCTCTCTGGTCAACGCGGGCATGACCTCCGTCACGCCGAACGCGCTGGTCACCAGCGAAGAAACCGCTGAAATTCTGACTATTTTCCGCTGCTTTGGTCAGGCCGAGATTATCTCTGAGGCGATGATCCATCCGGTGGTCGGCGTCAGCGGCTCGGCGCCGGCCTACGTGTTTATGTTTATCGAAGCGATGGCTGACGCCGCGGTGCTCGGCGGCATGCCGCGGGCTCAGGCCTATAAGTTTGCCGCGCAGGCGGTGATGGGTTCGGCGAAAATGGTGCTGGAAAGCGGAGAGCATCCGGGCGCGCTGAAGGATATGGTGTGCTCGCCGGGTGGAACCACGATCGAGGCGGTTCGGGTGCTGGAAGAGAAAGGTTTCCGTTCAGCGGTGATCGAAGCAATGGCGAAATGCATGGAAAAATCAGAGAAGCTTAGCCGCTCCTGAAGCCGGGCATAATCGGGTGAGGCCCGGCCTCACCCGTTTCCACTACCCCTGTTTTTTCAGGCAGGCGCTCATAAATTTCTTACGATCGTCCCCTTTCAGCGACTGCTGGGTCGCCTGACCGTTACACTCGCCCATTTTTTGCTGCTGAGGCGTTAACCCTTTGTTCTCCGGAGCCGGCGCATCTTTCTTCAGACAGCTGCTCATGAACGCTTTACGCTCATCCCCTTTTAGCGCTTTCGCCGACGCGTCTTTGTTACAGACCGTCATTTTTTGCTGCTGGGGAGTCGGCGTTTTTTCCGCGGCACTGACCGCAGTGGCAAAGACCAGGCCAAACAACAGGGCAACCAGTAATGTTATTTTCATCGCACCATCCTTCTGTGAGTCAATCCCTGTAAGTCTGGTCGCTGACGGGAAAAAAACCAGCCGGCGGCAGAAATTCGCCGCCGGCACGGGCTTATTTCAGGCCCAGAGCATCTTTCATGGTGTAGAACAGGTCGGTCTGATCGGTTAGGCCGACGACGTTTCCGGCATGCGGGCCGTAGGCGGCGATGCGCAGCTGCGTCCCGGTATGCTCCATCGACTCGCCCTCGGAGTTACCGTAGCTCATCACCATCACCGAACCGTCTTTGGTGGTCAACGCCTGCGTCAGGCCTGGCGCTTTAGAATCAGCGGGGATGATCTGGCTGGAGTGCGCGTGGTCGGCGGTCACCACTACCAGGGTATTGCCATCTTTTTTGGCGAACTCCAGCGCTTTCTGCACCGCTTCGTCAAGATCGACGGTCTCGCCAATCTGCCCACACGGGTTCGCCGCGTGATCCTGTTTGTCGATGGAGGCACCTTCAACCTGCAGGAAGAAGCCCTTCTCGTTGCTGCTCAGCAGGCTGATGGCTTTATCCGTCATCTGCGCCAGCGTTGGCACCGAGGCGTCGCGCTTCGCGTTCGGCGTACAGGTTACCGCCGGCTTGTCGATATTGCCGTGCAGGGAGGCTTTAGGCCCTTCCCAGCGAACCGGCATATTACCGTCAGAAAACAGCCCCAGCAGCGGCTTGCCCTGGTTGGCTTCACCGACTGCGGACAGCGAAGCGGCGTCGGTGACAATCTGGTAGCCGCGGGCGATCGCCTGGTCATGCAGCGTTTTGCCCTGCCATTCACCGGCGGTGGCGGTTTCGGCGAAGGTTTTAGCCCCGCCGCCAAGCGTCACGTCGGCACGGGCGTTCAGCAGCTGCTCGGTAATCGATCCCTTGCCGCCTTTTTCCAGCGCGTTGCCCGGACACTTTTCGCTGGTAACGCTGGGGCCATAGCATTTACGTGAGGTCACGTGCGCCACCAGAGCGGCCGGCGTGGCGTCCTGCAGTTCGGCGGTAGAGACATTGCCGGTAGCAAAGCCGGCGGCTTTCGCCAGCTCAAGGATGGTCTGGTGATCTTTCTCGTGGATATCGACGCCCAGCGCGCCGTTATAGCTTTTGACGCCGGTGGTCCACGCCGTCGCGGACGCGGCGGAATCAGTCACATAATCCGGCTTGCCGGTTTTCTTATCCAGAGAATAATGGGTGTACTGACCGGTCAGCGGCAGCGCATCAATACCTTTGAAGAAACCGCCCGCGCCTTCGGCATAATTGCGCGCGGCAGTAATTTCTGAATCCCCCATTCCGTCACCAATCAGCAAAATAATATTTTTCGCTGGTTTGTTGATTAATGAGGCCTGTAACGCGGCAGTTTGGTCGCCGCTTAAACGACGAGCGCCGCCGGGAACGGTGATATCTCCCTGGGCGGCACGATTATCGAGCGCCGGGGCGGACGGGGTATCAGCATGAATAACCGGGGAAGCCAGCAGAGGCAGCAGGGCAATAAAGAGGGCGCTTAATTTCACTTTTGTCGTCTCCATGTAAAAATACTTAAAAACAAAACGAGGGAGACTTTATAAAAGTGATGTGACAGTAAAATGACAGCATCCATGCCTTGTCACAGGCGCTAGCTACGAGGATGCCGCAACAGCTTTTTTATATATTGCTGTAACCGTTGGGCATCGCGATCATCAACCAGCGGACCGGGGCTGGCCTGCTCGATAGCCTGTTCAATATCGTTAATTAACGCCTGCTGAGCATCCTGCTCCATATGCCTCAGCAGCGCCGTGACGACCACTTCCAGCGCTTCAACCTGCACCGTCAGCTCCTTTGTTTTCTCTTCCTTTTGTGCCAGATTTACCAGTAGCTCGGCAATGAGATTCTTCACAACGCTTTATCCTTAGGCGAGGTCAGTGATTTGCTATTTATGTCATACATTAGCCGTCGGATACCAGAATTATTTTTCTAAAATGATTACTCTCCGCAATCAATATTAAGCGAAACGTTTTGCTCATTACTTATTTGGCGCGAGGGTTCCTCTGAATACCGGCGTAATAATCTTCATAACTAAATTTAATAGATAAGAGTTAAAAGGAATATTGCTATTCCAGCGCCCCCGAAAATAAATTAGGTTGCAGACAGGCGGCAAACCTGGCAGGAGCATAGCCAGCTATCTGATGATGCGAGGCCGGTGGATGTATCGGGAGCCACAGGGTCAAGGCATCAGCAATTTTAGGGATAGCGCATATATAACTATAACGTATCGCCATAATATATCTGGTAGCCCAAATTCACGCTGTCCGGTGCATCTTTACCGGCAAGTCTGGCAAGCAGTATTTCGCTGGCCGTTTTACCGATGTCATAACGTGGAGTAATGACGCTGGCTATTTTCTGCAAACTTGCGCGGCCAATTTCCAACCCGTGAAAACCAGCAATAGCCATATCCTGCGGCACCGCTTTACCCTGAGACTGACATTCAAGCAATACGCCAACCGCCAGATCGTCATTGGTACAAAAAATCGCGTCGATACCTGGGCACGACTGCTGCATTTTCAGGAACATCTGCCGCCCAAGGGCGACCGAAGAAATAGTACGCGGAGCCATGTGATACGCCTTCAGGCCATGAGCCTGCAGCGCCAGTTCGGTACCGCGAAAACGGCTCAGATCGCGGGGATCGTCCATTGAGCCAAAAAAGGCAATTGACCGTTTGCCGCTTTCGAGAAAAGCGTTGGTCATATCCCATGCGGCCTTTTCGTTATCGAAGCCCACCTGAATATCAAGCTGCGGGCCACCGAAGTCCATCAGTTCCGCAACCGGAATACCGCTCGCACGTACGTATTGGATCATGCGATCGCTATGCTGCTTGCCGGTCAGGATCAGGCCATCGATATTATATGAAAGCAGGTTGAGCACTTCGCGCTCTTCGCGCTGCGGGTCATATTCGTAGTTAGCGATCAGGGTCTGGTACTGATGCGCGGAAGTCACCGACTCAATACCGGCCAGCACGTCGGCGAAAATCTGATTGCGAAAGGAGGGGATAAGCACGCCGATTGTTTTACTGCGCGCGTTGAGCAGGATTTCCGGTGCCCGGTTGGGGATATAGTTATTCTCTTCCATGACTTTAGAAATCAGTTCGCGGCTGCGCTGCGACACCTGGCCAGGGTCGCGCAAATAGCGGCTCACCGTCATTTTATTAAGCCCCGCCAGGTTGGCGATATCCTGTAATGTCATCCGGCTGTTTTTCATCAGGTTCTCTACGACAAACGACTTATATGCTCGCAGAGAACCTTACCACAGCAGCTACGTTTTATGTTAACCCGTAACCTTTTTTGCCGTCAGCAGCGATGAAGAGGGTTCATTATTGGCCCGCACGTTATACATCAGTACCACCGAGGCCAGCAGCGCGATAGCCATAAAGGTGTAAGAAACGCCGGGACCGCCCGTAACGCCATTCAAATAGCCAACCAGCCACGCGCCGAGGAAAGCACCAAGCGCCCCGAAGCTGTTAATCAGCCCCATAGAAACGCCGGAGACGTTACGCGGCAGCAGCTCAGGAATCAGCGCAAAGAAGGGACCGTACGGTGCGTACATGCAGGCTGCAGCAATCACCAGCAGAGCATAAGAGAACCAGAATGCCTGGTCGCCCACCATCCATGAACCGAAGAAGGCAATAGCGGCGATCAGCAGCAATGGCCAAATGAACAGCTTACGATTCTGGAACTTGTCCGACAGCCAGGAGACCGTCAGCATTAATATAATGGCAGCCAGATACGGCACGGCCGCCAGCCAGCCTACCGCCACAATATCCATCTGCGCGGCATTTTTCAGAATCGACGGCATCCACATCATAAAACCGTACACGCCGATGCTCCACATCGCATGCACGGCGCACAGCATAATAACGTTGCGCGACCGCAGCGCCTCGCCATAGTTACGTACCGGCTTGATATGACTCTGTTCGCTATCCATCGCCTGCTGTAGAGCCTGTTTTTCCTGCTCGTTTAGCCAGGAGACCTCTGAGGGTTTATCGCGAACCAGTATCCACCAGCATACCGCCCACAGAACGGCCGGAATGCCTTCGATAATAAACATTTCCCGCCAGCCCCAGGACTGAATCAGGTAGCCGGAAACGATAGACATCCACAGCACGGTGACCGGATTACCGAGGATCAGGAAGGTATTGGCACGCGAACGCTCGGTTTTGGTAAACCAGTTGCTGATATAAATCAGCATCGCTGGCATCACCGCCGCCTCGACCACGCCGAGGGTAAAGCGAATAGCCATCAACATCGGAATATTACTGACAAATCCGGTCGCCGCTGCGCAGATGCCCCATAATATAAGGCTGCAAAAAATCATTTTGCGCACGCTGCGTTTTACGGCATATATCGCACCGGGAACCTGGAAAAAGAAATAGCCGAGAAAAAAGAGCGCGCCAATCAGCGACGCAGTCCCTTTGGTGATGCCTAAATCATTTTCGATTCCTGCTGCGGCGGCAAATCCGTAATTCGCGCGGTCAAGATATGCCAGACTATAGGTAATGAAAATAATGGGCATTAAATACCACCAGCGACGCGCTGGTAACTTCGCGAGCATTTGCATAATGCAATCCTCAGATTATGTTCGTAGGCAAACGGGTTTAATTATGACTTCAGCTTAATTTTATTAACAGCGCCTAAAGCAGCAGCGATACAATCTGGATTAGGGTAGAAATTAGACGGCGGCAAGCATCCCTCCATCGACAAACAACACATGACCGTTGACGAAGTTTGCCGCCGCAGAGGCTAGATACACCGCAGCGCCAATCAACTCCTCCGGTTTTCCCCAGCGGGCTGCCGGAGTACGCTGATACAGCCACGCGGAAAACGCCTCGTCATTCACCAGCGCAGCCGTCATCTCAGTAGCAAAATAGCCGGGAGCTATGCCATTAACCTGAATATTATATTCCGCCAGCTCCACGCACATTCCACGAGTAAGCATTTTGACCGCTCCTTTCGATGCGGCATACGGGGTAATGGTTTTTCGACCTAATTCGCTTTGCATCGAGCAAATATTTATTATTTTTCCCGCGCGGCGCGTCATCATATATTTAGCAACCTGCTGCGAGACGAGGAACACCCCTTTCTGGTTAACTTCAATAACCCGATCCCACTCCTCTTCGGGGAATTCAGTAAAAGGATATCGGCGCTGGATCCCGGCGTTATTAATTAAAATATCAATCGCCCCAATTTCCTGCTCAATACGGGTAATCCCGCGCTCGACCTCCTCCGCCCTGGTCACATCAAATGCGCATCCCACTGCGCGATAGCCCCGATCAACCAGCGCCTGCGCGGCCTGGTCCGCACGTCGCTGGGTCCGATCGTTGATAATGATCTCCGCGCCGTACTCTGCAAGGCCGCCGGCCAGCAGATTACCAATCCCCTGGGCAGAACCGGTGATGAGTGCTCGTTTCCCCGATAAATCGAATAAATTTCTCATAAAACCTCTTTTAATATAGCTGTTACGCGTAACTGTATACGCGTAACAGCTACAAATAGAAGGGGCAAAGAGGTGAAAATGATCATTTTGTGATCGGAGATACATTTATAACCGGGAGGGATCGGTAACCGGCATTTACGCTGTGACGTAAATACCGGCAGAAGGGAGGAGTGTGATTACGCCGTCGTTTGGCGGCTGCGTCGCAGCATGACGGCCAGCTGCCAAAGGTTAATCAGCACGATAATCGCCGTGGCGATAAACACCCAGCGGAAGCCGGCCATTGCCGATACCGAGGCGCCAATCAGCGGCCCGACGACGTTCCCCAGATACATAAACGACTGGTTGTAGCCGAAGATGCGTCCGGTCACGCTATCGCTGCAGTATTTGAGCAGCAACGTTTGCACCGCCGGCAGCATCGCGCCGTCGGCAAAGCCCAGCATGAAGCGCAGCACGCCCAGCTGCAGCGGCGTGTTCACGAACGACATCGCAAAGAACATCACCACCGCGCAGCACAGCGTCGCCAGCAGGATCCGCGAGGTGCCAATCCGATCGCCAAGCTTGCCTAAACGCGGGGCCGAGATCAGCGCCGAAACGCCCGGCACGGCGGCAATCATGCCGGCGAGGAAGGCAATATTGTTACTCTCCGGGGCCATCGATTTGATAAACAGCGCCAGAATCGGCCCGATTGAACCGTTGCACAGCTGAATCACCAGGGTGGTGAAGAACAGACTAATAACCAGACCAGGATAGGGCAGCGAAGCAAATACCTCCCTGCCGCTTAGGCGATCCGCCTTATTGACCTGCGGGCGCACGCCCTCTTTAATCAAGAACAGCGTCACCAGGAAGCTCACCGTCAGCAAAATGGCGGTGATGATAAACACCATTCGCAGGCCAACGTGGTCAGCGAGGAAGCCTCCCAGCAACGGCCCGCCGATGACGCCGCTAATCTGCGCCGTCGATAGCGTACTGAGCGCCCAGCCGCTGCGTTCTCGCGGTACCTGAGAGGCCACCAGCGCCATCGCATTAGGAATATAGCCGGAAGTCAGCCCCATCACCGCGCGCAGGATAAACAGCTGCCAGACGTTGGTCGCAAAGGCCTGAAGCAGGATGGCAATCGCCATTCCCAGGGAGGCGCGCAGCAGCATCAGCTTGCGCCCTTTGCGATCCGCGAGGCTGCCCCACATCGGCGAAACGATGGCCGATACCAGGAAGGTGACGCTAAACGTCAGGCCCGACCACATAGACAGCGCCTCGTGAGAGGTGACGCCCAGCTGAGAAACATAGAGCGGCAAAAACGGCAGAATTTGGCTGATTGCCAGGCCGGTAAAAAAGCAGCCGAACCAGACAGAGATGAGATTAACCTTCCAGGATTCCATAACTACGCGTATTCATTAATTTTTTGTGAATTATTATCTAGCTTAGCAAGTTCCCTCCGCCGGCGTATTACCAGAGATGCGCTCGCGATGAGTTTAGTGTTTTATCATTCCATATCCCGATTTATAAAATATTATCGGAGCTAATCGCCTAAGCCTCAGGGCGTTGTGCTGACGTCGCGGCGCCGGCGCGCATCGGCTCCCGCCCTCGCCTGCTTATCCGCAGCGGCGGTTGCACAGCTTTTAACCCCCTGCGATCTGCCGCAGAGATTCTGGCAGCCATGCCGTCATCGCACATGCTATGTTATGTGCTTTGATGTAATCAGGATGGAAGTTGAAATGGCTAAGATGAGGGTTGGGATCGTTTTTGGCGGCAAGTCGGCAGAACATGAAGTGTCGCTGCAGTCGGCGAAGAACATCGTGGAAGCAATTGATAAATCGCGCTTCGACGTCGTTCTGCTGGGGATTGATAAACAGGGTCTCTGGCACATTAACGATGCCGGTAACTATCTGCTGAACCCGCAAGATCCTGCCCATATTGCGCTGCGTCCCTCCGATGTCACGCTGGCGCAAATTCCCGGTCGCCAATCCCGGCAGCTGATTAATGCCGACAGCGGCCAACCGCTGGCCGCCATCGACGTTATTTTCCCGATTGTCCACGGCACCCTGGGAGAAGACGGCTCACTGCAGGGCATGCTGCGGATGGCTAACCTGCCCTTCGTCGGCTCTGACGTGCTCGGCTCCGCCGCCTGCATGGATAAGGACGTCACCAAGCGCCTGCTGCGTGACGCCGGCCTGTCTATCGCACCGTTTATTACCCTGACCCGCGCTAACCGCCAGCGCTTTAGCTTCGCTGACGTGCAAAACACCCTCGGCCTGCCGCTGTTTGTCAAACCGGCCAACCAGGGCTCTTCGGTGGGCGTGAGCAAGGTGAATAGCGAGGGGCAGTATCAGCAGGCGGTCGCCCTGGCCTTTGAGTTTGACCATAAAGTGGTGGTTGAACAAGGAATTAAGGGCCGGGAGATCGAGTGCGCGGTACTGGGTAACGATGAACCTCAGGCCAGCACCTGCGGCGAAATCGTCCTCAACAGCGAATTCTACGCCTACGACACCAAGTACATTGACGACCAGGGAGCGAAAGTCGTCGTTCCGGCCGCCATTGACGGTGAAGTTAACGATAAAATTCGCGATATCGCCGTTCGTGCCTATCAGACGCTCGGCTGCAGCGGCATGGCGCGCGTCGACGTTTTCCTGACGGCAGATAATGAAGTTGTTATCAATGAAATCAACACGCTGCCAGGGTTTACCAATATCAGCATGTATCCTAAGCTGTGGCAAGCCAGCGGACTGGATTATACCAGCCTGATCACTCGCCTGATTGAGCTGGCGCTGGAGCGTCACGCCGCCGATCGCGCGCTGAAAACCTCGATGAACTGATCGAATTGCCCCGGCGACGCAGCGCTTGCCGGGGCGACAGCTTTACGGCCCGGGTGGCCGCGAAACTGTCAGCGCCCTAGACTTGCTCCGCCGGACGACGGCGAATAATAAACCCCGCCAGCCAGAAGCTAATGACCCAGGTCACCAGCCCCACGGCATAGGATTGCCAGCCCTGAGTTTCAAACCCCAGCAGCCCCACCACGCCGTTCAGAATAAAAATTAACCCCAGCGCAATAGCGTAATAGTGCCAGTCACGGCGAATTTTCTCAGTGAGCTTCATGACAACTCCAACGACAAAAAAAACATCTTCGCACAGGTGCAATCCGCGGTCTGTAGCGACGTTGAGAATTATATAACAGTGGGAGATAGCTCTCCCTTTGCCAAACTTTTAGCACGCTCGCAAAGCGGCAAGTTCAGGAATATTCCTGGCCGAAAATTACCAGCAATCTGATACTGGATAGCGCCCCCCGCTGCCAAAATAATCGCCGTGTAGCCGGTGTAAAAACGGCTGAGAAGTGGAGTACGGAGGTTGTATGGCAGAGTTTACCTTTTCAAAAACGCTCTTTGGCAAAAAAAGAAGGAGCCCGCTGACCAGCAGCAATATCGCCTACGGACTGTTTGTGCTGTTCTGCTTCTGGGCCGGGGCGCAAATGCTGAGCATGCTGGTGCACGCACCCGGCGTTTTTGAACACTTAATACAGGTCCAGAACACCCACCACCCGCGCATAGAAATAGGTCTGGCGGTGGGGACAATATTTGGCCTGGTCCCCTTTCTGATTAGCTGCCTGCTGGTCGCTCTTATCGGGCTGTTCCTGCGCTGGCGCACTAATCGCTAACGACGCGCCATGCAGCTGGCGCGCCGCTCATCAACCCGCTTCGCGAACCAGGCGGTCGTCAGATTTCGCGTAATTTTAGGGCTTTCGAGCTGGATCCCGGGGAGTATTTCCCGCGGCACGGCCTTGCCTGCTTTCTTATCCGCAAGGCGGAAAACCTGCTGATAGAGGTCGGTTTTCTCAAATGCCAGGCTGTCGCCTTTCTTCAGCTGACGGTGAATATCGTCATCGCTTATCGCCAGCTGTCCGGCTACGCGCCGCACCGCCAGCTCGGTGGTCCCCGGCTCGTCGCTGTCGTAGCGAATCAAATCCCCGTCCAGCGCCAGCTTCACGCCGCTAACTTTGCTGACCGCATGCTGAAATGCGGCATTGCGGCTGGCGTACCAGCCGGCGTTGAAATCAGCAAAACGATACAGCGGCGCGCTATAGTTCGCCGGATAGTTCAGCAAATGCCGGGTGCCAAACCACAGGCCGCCGCGCAGGCTAAAGACCTCCTTGCGCACGGTGCCCTCCATTTTCCACGGATAGCCGTCGGTGTGCTGCTGGGCAAAGGCGATGCTGACCTGCATCGGGCCGCCGGTATGCACCGGGTTGAGGGAGCCAAACAGAGTCTGGCCCATCGGTACCATGTCGATAAAATCGTCAAAAACGGCGCTCAGCTGCTTCTCCGTTTTCACGCTATCCAGGCGCTCGCTGTAGCTTTTGCCGTTCGGCGAAGGAATTTTTAGCGCGGTATGCACGACGAATAGCGGAATGTGCATTTTCTCCGCCCGGCGGTCTATCTCCTGCCAGGCGATTTTATTCAGCCCCGGCACCACCGGGTCAGACTGATAGTTGGACTCCTGCTGGGCCACCGCGAGCACCGAACAGACGTTTTCTTCCGTCGGCGCCAGCTTCTGGCTTTCGAAGGCTTTAGCTATCGCCTGCGCCCATTCGTCACGGTCCTTCACGCTGGCCGGCATTTTTTGCCGGACTACGGCGGCAACGTCCACGGGCTTTTCGCCTTTTTTTAGCGCCGGCCCCTGATTACTGGTACAGGCGCTGAGAACCATCCCCGCCAGAAGCGTCAGGGAGAGCGAAACGATACGAGTAGAGGCTGCTGCCGCCATAATCCTTCCTTGAGATAATTAACCGAGCGTTTGCGTGACTTCATTCAGCTCTTTACCATCGAGCTCACGCTCAAAGCTGCGCAGACGTTTGTAGATGGACATCAGCTCCACCAGCGTCGTCCAGGAGCTGATCAGGTACTGGAACGAACCGCGAACCTGGCCAAATACGTTGGTTATCTGCGTCATCAGGCCCAGCGTAATCGTACCGGCAACGATCGACGGAAACAGCAGGAACAAACCGAAAACGTTATCGACCTGCAGATAGAGAATGCGCGCGATGTTGAAGTACATGTAGTGGAAATAGAGGCGGAAATAGTTGCGGCGTACGGCGCCGAACAGCTCGCGTACGGTCGGCGGCGTCGCGCGAGCGGCATCGTCTTCACCGTATACCAGCTCTTTACGATAGGCCGCCTCAACGCGCTGGTTTTTAAACTCCAGCCCTGGCAGCTTGATCCCCACCACCGCCAGCATACCGGTTCCCATCAGCGACCAGACGATCGCCGCAATCACCAGGCCATACGGCAGGTGGCCAACAATCGGCAGGTCCGGCACGTGCTCGGACAGGGTGACCAGCACCGGCAGGAAGGCAATCAGGGTCATCACCGCGTTGATAAAACTGACGCCCATATCTTCAAGGGTAGAGGCAAAGCGCATGGTATCTTCCTGCACACGCTGGGCCGCGCCTTCGATATGGCGTAAATGGTGCCAGTGCGCCATGTAGTGTTCGTTCATCGCGGTACGCCAGCGGAAGACGTAGTGGCTGACGAAAAAGTTGTTCATCACGCCGATAATCACCGCAATAACCGCAATCCCGAGGAATACGCCAATTTCTTGATAAAACTGGTTAATGCTGACCTTATGCGGCGTGGCCAGCGCGGCCTGTATCAGATCGTAGAACGGCGCGTACCAGGCGTTGATCGCCACCCCGACTTCCACCAGGAACCAGGTGACGAAGATAATCAGCGACGTGCCGAGGATCGACCAGTACTGCCAGCGGTGCGGGCACCAGGTAAACCAAAACAGGGCGAAAACGCCGACGCAAAACAGGTAGTAGGCGTAAAAAATCAAATAGTTCAGCGACCAGAAGCGCGCGGCGCTGATGGCCACGTTTTGCGATGCGCCGGCTATTCGCAGCAGCCAGTCGCCGCCGCCCGCCTGCCAAAAGATCACCGCCAGCAGCGACCAGATAAAGGCAGAGATAAAAAACGGCCCCGGTTTGGGGAAAAAAGATTTAAACATCATGCTCTCCTGCTAACTTCTTATCATTCTGATTATGCTGTGTACCACGACAATGCCCGCCGCAGAGAAGTGCGGCAAGGAAAGGCGACCGAATTATGAGACCGGATATCAGCAGCTTAGTTCGTGTGCCAGGCGCTAAGAATTGTTTCTGTGGATTTCACGCGTACGGGATTGCCGGGGACGGTCAGCGTACGCCAGACCTCGTTATAGTGGGCAATCAGCGTTTGCGCCTGCGCCGCCGGGCGGTTGGCGGTAGTATGCGCATCTTCGGCGACGGTTAGGGCATAGCCGCGGCTGGCGCCGTTCTTGATGGTGGTATCAACACAATAGTCCGTTGCGCAGCCGCAAATCACAAACTGCGTAATGTCCTGCTCGCTCAGCACCTGCGCCAGGCGGGTCTGGTAAAACGCATCGCAGGCTGTTTTGGTGACAAAAATTGCGTTTTCCGGCTGCTCCAGCTCAGGCAGCAGCGCAAAACCTTCGCTTCCCTCTTCCAGCCCGCCATCCTCAGCATGCTGAATAAAAATCACGCGGTCCGCCGCGCGGGTCAGGCGGTTAATTTGTGCGACGCAGCGCTCACGCTCAATACGCGGGGTCGCAAAAACGCCATTTTGCATATCCACTACCATTACTACCCGTTGAGCAGCCATGTCTCTCTCTCTTACAACCTGATTAACCAAACAATAATCATACGCGTCCGCCGGGTAAAGCGGGTATCGAAAGCGTAAAAAATCGTTTTTTACGCACCGTTACGTTTTTCCGTGAAATATTGTCGTCATTGCGCTTCGCTGTACGCCGCTTCGTAGTATAAATACGCTCTATATCTCTTTTCATAATATGGATACCCCCGTTGAAACGTAGTCTGCTCATTTTTGCTGCGCTGTGCGCGGCGTCGTGGACATCGGTCCAGGCTGCTCAACCGAGCGTCGATCCGGAATTTGCCTCCGATGTTGTCGACCGTTATGCCAACCATATCTACTACGGTAGCGGTGCCACCGGCATGGCGCTGGTCGTCATCGACGGTAACCAGCGCGTTTTTCGCAGCTTTGGCGAGACGCGTCCGGGCAATAATGAACATCCTCAGCTGGATTCCGTTATCCGCATCGCCTCACTGAGCAAGCTGATGACCAGCGAAATGCTGGTGAAAATGCTCGATCAGGGGGTGGTGAAGCTTAACGATCCGCTGAGCAAATACGCTCCGCCGGGCGCTCGGGTACCGAGCTATCAGGGCACGCCGATTACGCTGGTTAACCTGGCGACGCATACCAGCGCCCTGCCGCGTGAACAGCCCGGCGGCGCGGCGCACCGCGCGGTCTTCGTCTGGCCAACTCGCCAGCAGCGCTGGGAATGGCTGTCGACGACGTCGTTGAAAGCCGCGCCCGGCTCGCAGGCCGCCTACTCCAACCTCGCGTTTGATCTGCTGGCGGACGCCCTCTCGAACGCCGCGGGCAAGCCTTATCCGCAGCTGTTTGAAGAGCAAATCACCCGCCCGCTGGGCATGAAGGACACCACCTTTACGCCATCGCCGGATCAGTGTGGCCGCCTGATGGTCGCCGAGAAGGGCGCCAGCCCGTGCAACAACACCCTGGCGGCGATCGGCAGCGGCGGCGTTTACTCCACGCCGGGCGATATGATGCGCTGGATGCAGCAGTTCCTCTCCTCTGATTTTTACACCCGCGGCCAGCAGGCTGACCGCATGCAGACGCTGATCTATCAGCGCAGCCAGCTGACCCGCGTTATCGGTATGGACGTGCCGGGGAAAGCCGATGCGCTGGGCCTTGGCTGGGTTTATATGAAGCCGAAGAACGGGCATCCGGGCATTATTCAGAAGACCGGCGGCGGCGGCGGATTTATTACCTACATGGCGATGAACCCGCAGGCTAACGTGGGCGCCTTCGTGGTGGTCACCCGTTCCTCGCTGACGCGCTTTAGCAATATGAGTAACGGCATCAATGACCTGGTCAGCGAACTCAGCGGCGAAAAACCGCTGGCGGTTCCCGAATCCTGATTAATATTCTGAAGGCAAATGGTTGATGCTGACCAGTTTGCCTTTATCCATCTCGATATAGCCGCCCTTACGCAGAGCAGCAAGCGCTTCAGCAACAACGGAGCGCGAAATACGCGTTTTTTGATGAATATAATTCATAACGCCAATACGGAAACGTAATTGTTCGTCCCAGTCAATCATAGACAGCAGCATTGCGCGAATTTGCTCATAGGAGTTATTACCGATTAGCTGCAGGTCGCGTAGCTCCATAATGCGGTTATGCCATACCAGCCAGTAGAATGCGTCGCGCCACAAATTATTCTGGTCGATTATTTTAATCGCCTGGGAGGAAGGCAGGTGGTAACCGCTGCACTCTCGGTCATTAATTTATATTTCACCTCATTTTTCATTACCCCATCAGCCAGAATGAATAAACAGCTAAAAACCTTCACCCACATTAAATATATAAATCTCATTAACTCCAAAAGCATCCAATAGAAAAAACAAACATCCTCTGAAAATATAAATATTCACCATGCGCACTCCATTCAGGATCCCATTATTATTGCCAGAGCCGTTCGGCGCGGGGAGATTTTAAGCCACTTTCGTAAAACGCCCGCCCTCAGGTTCAGGTATACTGCGGTCTTTCATTTCACAAAATCAGGCAAACCATGACAGATTTAATCACTCGCCCGCGCCGCTTGCGTCAGTCCGCTTCGCTACGAGCCATGTTTGAAGAGACAACACTGAGTTTGAATGACCTGGTGTTGCCGATCTTTGTTGAAGAAGAAATCGACGATTACAAAGCCATCGAGGCCATGCCCGGCGTGATGCGCATCCCGGAGAAACACCTGGCGCGTGAAATCGAGCGTATCGCTAACGCCGGAATCCGGTCGGTGATGACCTTCGGTATTTCCCATCACACCGATGCCAACGGCAGCGATGCCTGGAACGAAAACGGCCTGGTCGCTCGGATGTCGCGTATCTGTAAGGATGCGGTGCCGGAGATGATCGTGATGTCCGATACCTGCTTCTGCGAATACACCTCCCACGGCCACTGCGGCGTACTCTGCGAGCACGGCGTAGACAACGATGCCACCCTGGTGAATCTCGGCAAGCAGGCGGTTGTTGCGGCAGCGGCTGGCGCTGATTTTATTGCGCCATCCGCCGCGATGGACGGTCAGGTGCAGGCTATTCGCCAGGCGCTGGATGCCGCCGGGTTTACCCGCACGGCCATCATGTCTTACTCCACCAAGTTTGCCTCTTCGTTCTACGGCCCGTTCCGCGAAGCGGCGGGCACCGCGCTGAAGGGAGATCGTAAAACCTATCAGATGAGCCCGATGAACCGCCGGGAAGCAATTCGCGAGTCTCTGCTCGATGAAGCCCAGGGCGCGGATTGCCTGATGGTTAAACCGGCCGGCGCCTATCTTGATATCCTGCGCGATATCCGCGAGCGCAGCGATCTGCCGATCGGCGCTTACCAGGTCAGCGGCGAGTACGCGATGATCAAATTTGCCGCTCAGGCGGGCGCCATCGATGAAGAAAAAGTGGTTCTGGAAAGTCTTGGCTCCATTAAGCGCGCCGGCGCGGATCTGATCTTCAGCTACTTCGCCCTTGATCTCGCCGAGAAGAAAATCCTGCGCTAAACCCGCCTTCCGGGCGAGAGGCTCCGCGCGCAGGCCGGGAACTCCCCTGACCTGCGTCGCGCTTTCGGGCCTGACAATGCCGAATCTTCACCCAACTGCAATATAAGCGACACTTCCGCCTTCTACTGTCTGGGCAGGACCGAGGAGGAAGCGCTATGTTTAGTCTCGACCATGTACTCGACGACCTGTGGCCTCAGGCCAGGCCCGCCGCCTGGCAAAAGAAGCTGCTAAAAAAACTGCTCCATGAAGAAGAGTTTCAACAATTTGCCGCCCGCCATCGTCACCTGAAGGGGCTCGACACGGTCGAACAGGTGCTGGAACACCTGAATATTCGCTGCGCAATCCCGGCGCACGATCTGGAACAAATACCTGAACACGGCCCGCTGGTGATCGTTGCCAATCATCCTACCGGTACCCTCGACGGCCTTGCGCTACTCTATGCCGTCTCCCGCGTTCGCCGCGATGTGAAAGTCGTGACCAACCGCCTATTGACCCACCTTGAGCCGCTCAGCTCGTTGTTCATTCCGGTCGATAACATCAACGGCCGTACCGCTAAAGCCGCGCTGCAGCAAATGGATCGCCAGCTGCAAAACGGCGGCGTGCTGATCTTTTTCCCGGCAGGTGAAGTCTCGCGCCCGACGCGCCGGGGGATCCGCGATAAGAAATGGCACCCCGGCTTTATCAAGCTGGCGACCAAATATCGCGCCCCGCTGCTGCCGGTGTGGATCCGCGCGCACAACAGCGCCCTGTTTTACGCCAGCACCCTGCTTTCAGAAAACCTGCCGCTGCTGCTGCTCATGCAGCAAATGTTCCGTCGCCGCAACAGCAGCCTGCCGATCGGCATTGGCCAGCAGATTGCCTGGTCCAGCTGGTATAGCCCGCAGATGTCTCCTCGCGAGCTGGCGGACCGCTGCTATCGCCACGTCGAGCTGATGGGCAAAGGTCTGGCGGGCCTCTTCAAAACGGAAAGCGCCATCGCCCGCCCCGAAGACCGCGCGCTGATAAAACGCGAGCTGCACCGCGCGGAGTGCCTGGGGCACACCGCCGATGGCAAAGCCATCTACCTGTGGCAGCGCAACGGTCAGGACGACGCCCCGCTGCTGCGCGAGCTCGGCCGCCTGCGGGAGATCGCTTTCCGCGCGGTGGGCGAAGGTAGCGGCAAGCGTCGCGACGTCGACGGCTATGACGACGATTATCTGCATCTGATTCTGTGGGATGAGGAAGATCTGGAGATCGTTGGCGCCTATCGCTTTATGCCCACCGCAATGCAGCTGGAAAAGCGCGGGATGGCGGGGATTTACAGCTATAGCCTGTTCCATTACGACCAGCGGATGGACGATATTCTCCAGTACGGTATTGAGCTGGGGCGCAGCTTTATTCAGCCGCGCTACTGGGGACGGCGCGGGCTGGATTATCTGTGGTCGGGCATCGGCGCCTACCTCGCACGCTACCCGCACTATCGCTATCTGTTCGGCCCGGTGTCGATTTCCGGCGGCCTGCCGCCGGCGGCCCGCGATCTGCTGGTGGCCTTCTATCGTCTGTGGTTCCCGGCGACCCACCCGCTGGCGGAATCGCGTCGTCCTTATCCCGCTTCGCTACCGGACGTGCTGGCGCAGTTTAGCGGCGAGGATTATGCCGAGGATCTCACCCGGCTGAAGTCGCTGCTCGGCAATCTTGGCTGCGCCATTCCTCCGCTGTATAAGCAATACTCCGAGGTATGCGAGCCGGGCGGCGTGCAGTTTATCGATTTTGGCAGCGACCCTGATTTCAACAACTGCGTAGACGGGCTGGTGCTGGTGGATTTGACGTATTTAAAAGCCAACCGCTATCAGCGCTATATCGGCACGCATCTATAAAGCGTCATCCCCCGGCCAGCGGCGCGCAGCGCCATAGCCGGGCGTCCCGGGGCGCTATCCCGCCCGGTAATACGGCTTATCGCCGAGGATCGTCGCCCGGTGCATAATGCGCCGCTGCGGCAGATAATCGGCGTTGGCGTAATGCTGGGTCACGCGGTTATCCCAAATCGCCACATCGTTCGGCTGCCAGCGCCAGCGCACCTGAAACTCCGGTTTCGTTATATGGCTAAACAGGAAGCTCAGCAGCGCCTCGCTCTCTTTCTCGGCGACGTCAACAATGCGCGTGGTAAAGCCTTCGTTAACGAACAGCGCCTGCCTGCCGGTCAGCGGATGCGTGCGCACCACCGGATGCAGCAGCGGCGGGTTCTTCTCCACCGCCTCCAGCCAGCGCCGGTGCTCCTCTTCGCTGTTGCGGTATTTATACTCCTGGAACGATTTACGGAAATCATGCTCCGCCCGCAGGCCGCTCAACAGCTGGCGAAAAGGCCCGGAAAGCGCTTCGTACGCCGCCACGCCGCTGGTCCACAGGGTGTCACCGCCGGTGGACGGCAGCTCTTTCGCCGCCAGAATCGCGCCGGCGGGCGGCGTCTCGATGAACGTGACGTCGGTATGCCAGTTGTCGTTATCCGGCGGATTATCGTCATGGGTGTCGAGCACGATAATTTCATCGACGCCCGGCGCGTGGGGATAGACCGGATGAATATGCAGGTCGCCAAAGCGTAGCGCAAAGTCACGCTGCTGCTGCGGGGTAATATTCTGCTCGCGCAGGAACACCACCTGATGGCGCAGCACCGCGTGATACAGCTGCTCAAACTGGTTATCGCTCAGCGGACGCGCGAGATCCACGCCGGCTACCTGCGCGCCAATATAGGGCCCCAGCGGGGTAATGCTCAGACGTTCACTCATTGTACTTCTCCATGCCAGGGCGTCAGGCGGCGCTGCAGCGCACGCAGCCCCAGTTCCAACAGAAACGCAATTATCGCAATCACCGCAATCCCGGCCAGCACCACGTCGGTTGCCAGGAATTCGCCGGCGGATTGCACCATAAAACCTAATCCGCGGGTGGCGGCAATCAGCTCCGCAGCCACCAGCGTCGACCAGCCCACCCCAAGACCAATGCGCAGCCCGGTGAGGATCTCCGGCAGCGCGCCGGGTAAAATAACCAGCCACAACACCTGCGCACGGCTGGCGCCTAGCGACTGGGCGGCGCGGATGCGCACCTGCTGGGCGCTTTTCACCCCCGCCAGCGCCGACATCGCCACCGGGGCGAAGATCGCCAGATAGATCAATAAGATCTTCGACGTTTCGCCGATGCCGAACCAGATAACCATTAGCGGGAGATAGGCCAGCGGCGGCACCGGGCGGTAGAGCTCAATTAAAGGATCGAGAATGCCGCGCACCGTCGGGCTGAGCCCCATGGCGATCCCCACCGGTACGCCGAGCAGCACCGCCGCCAGCAGCGCGATGACGATCCGCGTCAGGCTCGCTGCCAGATGCTGCCAGAGGGTGGCATCCATAAAGCCCTGCGGGCCGGCAATGGTTATCAGCTTGTGCAGCACCTGGCCCGGCGGCGGCAGAAACAGCGGGCTAACCAGCTGGAGCGCCGCGACGACCCACCAGATAGCCAGCAGCACCGCCAGCGTCGCCGCGCTCAGCGTCAGCTGGCGGGAAACCGGCCAGCGCCACTTCAGCGGCCGCCGACGCGGTTTATCGTTGATGACCACGCTCATGAGAAGGCCTCCCGTTGTTCAAATACCCGACTCAGCACGTATTCACGCTGCTCGATAAAGCGCGGATCGGATTTAATGCTGCGGCAGGACTCGCCGGCGACGAAGCGGCGGCCAAAGTCGAGCGGCAGCCGCTCCAGCACCCGCCCAGGGCCCGGCGACAGCAGCACCAGCTCGGTGGCCATAAACACCGCCTCTTCAATATCATGGGTGATAAGCAGGACCTGCTTGCCGGTCTCGTGCCACAGGCCGAGCAGCAGGGTTTGCATCTGTTCACGGGTAAAGGCGTCCAGCGCGCCGAACGGCTCATCAAGGAGCAGCAGCTGCGGGTTCGCCGCCAGCGCTCTGGCGATCCCCACCCGCTGACGCTGGCCACCGGAAAGCTGCCAGATAAAGCGTTTTTCAGCCCCTTCGAGGCCCACCTTCTTCAGCATCTGCGCCGCGGTTTCCCGACGGAGCGCTTTGTCCACGCCCGCCAGCTGCAGCCCCAGCGCCACGTTATCCTGCACGTTACGCCACGGCAGCAGGCCTTCATGCTGAAAGACCACCCCGCGTTCGGCGCCCGGCCCCGTTACGCGCTGCCCTTCAAGGACGATGCTGCCGTGCTGATAAGGCACGAATCCGGCAATCAGGTTCAGCAGCGTGGTTTTACCGCAGCCCGACGGCCCAAGGACCACCAGCAGTTCGCCGCTGTCCAGCGTCAGGTTGATATCCGCCAGCGCCGGTTTGCCGCCGTAGTCGGCAAAGAGATGCGAGATTTGCAGCATCGTGACCTCCTTTATTTCACAAAACGGTCGGTGACGTACTGGCTGTAATCGGCGCCGGCATCGGGTACTTTGCCCTGCTCTTTGAGGAACTTAGCCGTATCGATAATCGCTTTGTTCACCGGCCCGTTCAGCTCCTGCGCCTGCTGCGCCGCGGTCAGGTAGGTATTGCCCTTCACCAGCCCGGGGACGTCCGCATCCGGCACGCCGCTCAGGCGCGACAGTTTGCTGATATTTTCCGGCTGCTTCAGCCACGCATCCGGGTTAGCGATGTAGGGCTGCTGGGCGTCGATTGCGCTCTTCGCAAAGGCTTTCACAATCTCAGGGTGCTTCTCGGCAAAGTCTTTACGCACCACCCACACGTCCAGGGTTGGCGCGCCCCACTCGCCGACCTGCGACGAATCGGTCAGCACCTTGCCCTCTTTTTCCAGGGCATTGACCGCAGGAGCCCAGACGTAGGCGCCGTCGATATCCCCGCGCTGCCAGGCGGCAATAATCGCCGGCGGCTGCAGGTTGATAATCTGTACCTGGCCCGGCTTGATGCCCCAGTGCTTCAGCGCCGACAGCAGGCTGTAGTGGGTGGTGGAGATAAACGGCACCGCGATACGCTTGCCGATCAAATCTTCGGGTTTGGTAATGCTCTTTTTCACCACCAGCGCTTCGGAGTTACCGAGCTTTGAGGCGAGGAGGAAGACTTCAATCGGCACCTGCTGGCTGGCGGCTACCGCCAGCGGGCTGGAGCCGAGGTTGCCAATCTGGACATCGCCGGAGGCCAGCGCACGCACGATGCTCGCCCCGCTGTCGAACTTGCGCCAGTCAACGGTCGCCCCGCTCTCTTTGGCAAAGGTATTGTCCGCCTGGGCGACTTTCGCCGGCTCGGCGGACGTTTGATACGCCACGGTGACGTTGACCGCCTGGGCCTGAAAAGCGGCGAATGCCAGGGCGGCGAAAAGTGTAATGCGCGATGCGTGTGCCATAGTGTCTGCTCCCCTTCGTTGTTATGGGTGCAGTATTTCCGGCCTGATGCGTTTGATGAAGTAATTAAAAATTCTGGCTAATAGCCAATCGTCATTAGAAAAAAAGCGGCAAAAGATAGTTAAAAACGGGGATTGAGAAGCGGGAGCGCTGGCCCCGGCAAGCATTGCGGGGGCGAGGAGGCGCCCGGCCGGCGGCGCGCTGCGCCGTAGCCGAGCTATCGGTCAACGTTTAGCCGCCAGGGCGGCAATATCTTTCGGCGTGGTGCGACAGCAGCCGCCAATCAGTTTTGCCCCCGCCGCCAGCCACTGCGGCAGATACTCGCTGAGAGCAACGCAGGACTCGCCGTGATGGTGCCAGGTTTTGCTCACCGCGTCGTAGTGTTCCCCGGAGTTGGGATAGACCACCAGCGGCAGCGCGGTCAAACCGTGCAGATGCTGTAACGCGGCGGTAGTGTTCTCCAGGGCAATACAGTTAATGCCCAGCGCCACCACCTGCGGAGAGTCCGCAAGCGCCGCCACCACTTCGCTCAGCGGCGTGCCGTCGCTGAGATGCCCGGCGTCGCGCAGGGTAAACGAGAACCAGGCGCGAGCGCGCGGGTACGCCGTCAGCAGCGCCGCCAGCGCCTTAATTTCGGCAAATGACGGCAGGGTTTCGCAGGCCAGCAGATCGGCTCCGGCATCGAGGAGCGCTTCCACGCGCGGGCGATGGAAGGCCTGAAACGCTTCCGTGCTGCGCTGGTAATCACCGCGATATTCCGAACCATCGGCGAGATAGGCGCCGTACGGCCCCACCGAACCGGCGACCAGCAGCGTGCCGGCCTGCGGGTTTTCCGCGAGACAGGCTTCCCGCGCCTTGCGCGCCAGCTCAACGCTTTTTCCGATCAGCGCTTTCGACTGCGCCTCATCCAGCCCGCAGGCGGCGAAGCCCGCCGGGGTGGCCTGATAGCTGGCGGTGATCGCGACCTGCGCGCCGGCGCGGAAATAGTCCAGGTGCACGTCGCGAATCAGCTGCGGATTTTCCAGCAGCATCCGCGCTGACCACAGGCTATCGGCCAGATTACAGCCGCGCGCTTCCAGCTCCGTCGCCATCGCGCCGTCGAGCAGCACAAAGGGCTCGCGGGCGAGGATAGAGGTTAACGGGTTATTCTGCGACATGCTGTTGCTCCCTGTTGAGTTGTCGTGAGTGGGTCAGATACCAGGCACCATAGCACAGCGCCACGAAGGGGATCCCGCACCACAGCGCAATTCGCTGGCTGGGGTCAAACGCCAGGCCCACGCAGGCCACCAGGCATAAAATGAATCCCAGCACCGGCACCAGCGGATACCAGGGCGCGCGATAGTGCAGCTCGCTCAGGGCTTTACCCTGCTGGAGATGGCGACGGCGGAACATAAAGTGCGAGGCGCAGATGCTGAGCCACACCGCCACCACCGCAAAGCCGGAAATCGCCGACAGCGCGACAAACACCGTATCTGGCGCAATTACGCTGGAAAACAGCGCCAGCACGCCGCCAAGCATGCTCACCGACAGCGCGGTCAGCGGCACGCCGTTTTTGTTCACTTTGGCAAAGCACGCCGGCAGGGTCCGCTCGTTCGCCAACGACCACAGCATCCGCCCGGAGGCGTAGAGGCCGGAGTTGGCCGCCGACAGGATCGCCGTCAGGATCACGAAGTTAAAGATATCCGCCGCGTAGGGGATGCCCACCTTTTCAAAGACCAGCACAAACGGGCTTTTCTCCACTCCCGCCTGCTGCATCGGGATCAGCGCCGCCAGCACAAACACGGTGCCGATAAAAAAGATAATCAGCCGGGCGATGGTGGTACGAATGGCGATCGGGATGACCTTATGCGGGTTTTGCGTTTCACCCGCCGCGATGCCGATAAGTTCGGTCCCGGAGAAGGCGAAGTTCACCGCTACCATGGTCATCAGGATCGGCAGGCCGCCGTGCGGGAACCAGCCTTCAGAGGTCAGGTTACGCAGCCCCGGCGCCGGCGAGCCGTCCTGCATCGGGATAATGCCGAATATCGCCGCCCCGCCGAGAATAATAAAGGCGATGATGGTGATGACTTTGACCAGCGAAAACCAGAACTCACCTTCGGCAAAGAAGCGGGTAGAGATGACGTTGAGGAAGAAAATCACCGCGCAGAACACCACGCACCATACCCACACCGGCACCTGCGGAAACCAGTACTGCATACAGAAACCGGCGGCGGTAAAGCTCGAGCCGAGCGCCACCGTCCACGTCAGCCAGTAGAGCCAGGCTACCGTGTATCCCGTTGCCGGGCCGAGATAGCGGGCGGCGTAGACGTGAAACGCGCCGGTCTCCGGCATCGCCACCGACAGCTCGCCGAGGCACTGCATCACCAGCCAGACCACCAGCGCGCCAATCAGATAGGCCAGCAGCGTTCCCGCCGCCCCGGTGGTTGAGATGATATAGCCGGTATTAAAAAACAGGCCGGTGCCAATCACGCCGCCCAGCGAGAGCATGATCAGGTGGCGGGTTTTCATGGTGCGCTTCAGCGGCTCACCCTGCTGTGGTGTACTTTGCATATTACCTTCTAAACGTATGGACATCTAAACATCCAAAGAGGTGCAGTTATACCGCGCCGTAGCTGAAATTGCAAAACAAGCGCCGCTTTCCACGCCGTTTTTCGGGCGTTTGCACGAAAAATAAGCGCGTGTTCTGGGCATTTAAATGACAAAAAGCAAAACGTGATCGCTATAAATACAAAAATAAAACAATGTTGCTATTTTTACAAAACACAACACCTAAAAAGGATAATCAGATGACAACCCGCCCCTTTCCTCTGTTGGCTGCCGCCGCTATCGTCGGCGCTATCCCCTTTCACGCGGCTCTCGCCGCCAGCGCGGTGACGTTCGCGGATAGAGTCTGCGACATCACTCAATACGGCGCAGAAGGCCACCGCCTGCAGATTGCCCTGAATACCGACGCCATTCAAAAAGCGATCGATGACTGCGCCGCCGCAGGGGGCGGCACGGTGCGGGTCCCGAAGGGAAACTATCTGACCAATCCGCTGTTTTTGAAAAGTAATATTCGGCTCAGGCTGGAGAAAGACGCGACTCTCGTCGCCTCAAGCGAAGTCGCAGCCTGGCGCGGAGATGAAAAAACGCAATATGCCGCAGCGGAAAACGGCTGGCTGCCGTTTATCAGCATCGCCGATGCGCAAAACGTCGCTATCGTGGGTGAAGGGACCATCGACGGCCAGGGAGCGGTATGGTGGGAGCGCTGGCGAGAAAATATTCGCGCCAGCGGCAAGAAAGGCGGCACCGACCGGCCGCGGCTGATCTACATCACCCGCTCAAGCAACGTGCTGATCGACGGCGTCACCCTCACCCACTCTCCCAGCTTCCACATCGTTACCCGCTACGCGCACGATATCGACATTAACGGTACGCGAATTTTATCCCCGTGGCATGCGCCGAATACCGACGCTATCGATCCTATCGACAGCCAGAACATCCGCATCACCAACAACTATATCGACTGCAATGACGACCATATCGCCATCAAAGCGGAGAAAGCCGATCCGCGCTTCCCTGACGGGGTGGTCGATAATATTTATATCGCCAACAATACGCTCAGGCAGGGGCGCGGTATCTCTATTGGCAGCGAAAGCGCCGGCGGCGTCAACAACGTGCTGGTGGAAAACAACACCTTTGAAGGCTCAATGTACGGCATTCGCATTAAGAGCCCGCGCGGCAAAGGCGGCGAGGTGAAAAATATCGTTTACCGCAACACCACCATGCATAACGTCGAGGTGCCGCTGGTCTTCTCCGCCTACTACAAAGCCGCGCCTATCGTGCAGGCCGAGGTCGACAAACAGCTGCAGGCCGGAGGATTTACCCTCGGCGAGCAGATCTATCCGCCGGACAGCGACCCGAAACAGCCGTTCGACAAATATAAAACCCCGCACTTCAGCCATATCACCGTGGAAAATTTAACCTCCACCGGCGATAGCAAAGCGGCGGCCTATATTATCGGCACCCCGGAGGCGCCGCTGAGCGGGTTCCACTTTAGCAACGTCAACATCGAGGCGACCCGCGGTCTGCGCATTCGCCACGCCGAGCTGGAGACCCGCGGCCTCAACCTGAAGGTAAAAGAGGGCCCGGTGATTCAACAGGACGCCGGCGCCATCGTTCGCGACTAGCGCTACATTTGTGGGCAGCTGCACCAGAGCGCATATCTTTGCGCGCGCAGGCTGCCCTTTTTTGGATCGTCCCACGGCTAACCCCCCGCGTTTATCAGGGCTCTGACCTGGCACTCTCTTTGCAACCCTCCACATATCTGAAATACCAGGTTCACCAGGCGTCATTGTTGCAGGCAGTTTGGGCATGGACAGCGCGCAAAAACCGGAGCGTACACGTAGTACGTGAGGATTTATTCGCTGCGCTCACCCTGCGGGCCGCCCTAAAGGGCGTTCAAAATACTCGCGTATTTTGTTGAGCACTGCCCAGGCCTCAACTGGCAAATAAAATAGCGTGGTGAGCCGGGTAACTTTATCTGGCGAGGTCGCAAAAATGACAGAGCACACCACAACGCTAAAAAGAACGCTCGGCAGTTTCCGCCTGTGGGGGATTGCCGTTGGGCTGGTTATTTCCGGGGAGTATTTTGGCTGGAGCTACGGCTGGTCCCAGGCCGGGACGCTGGGATTTCTCATCGTGGCGCTGGCGGTTGCCGCCATGTACTGCGCCTTTATTTTTAGTTTCACCGAGCTGACGACCGCGATCCCCCACGCCGGCGGCCCGTTCGCCTACGCCTACCGTGCTTTTGGCCCGACCGGCGGCTTTATTGCCGGCTTCGCGACGCTGATTGAGTTCGTCTTCGCCCCGCCGGCGATTGCCATGGCGATTGGCGCCTACCTCAACGTCCAGTTTCCGGCGCTGGACCCAAAATGGGTGGCCTGCGGCGCCTACGTCATCTTTATGACGCTGAACATTCTCGGCGTCGGCATTGCCGCTACCTTTGAGCTGATTGTCACCCTGCTGGCGATTTTCGAACTGCTGGTGTTTATGGGCGTAGTCGCTCCGGGCTTCTCGTGGAGCCACTTCACCGCCAACGGCTGGGCCGGGGCGGAGAGCTTCAGCGGGCTGGCGCTGCCGGGAATGTTCGCGGCCATTCCTTTTGCCATCTGGTTCTTTCTGGCTATTGAAGGCGCATCGATGGCCGCCGAAGAGGCTAAAGATCCGCAGCGTACCATCCCCCGCGCGCTGGGCGGCGGGATCCTGACCCTTACCGTATTGGCGATCGGCGTCATGGTGTTTGCCGGCGGCGTCGGCGACTGGCGGGCGCTCGCTAACATCAACGATCCGCTGCCGCAGGCGATGAAAATGGTGGTCGGCAGCAGCAGCGGCTGGCTGCATATGCTGGTATGGCTGGGGCTGTTCGGCCTGGTGGCGTCGTTCCACGGCATCATCATGGGCTACTCCCGGCAGATCTACTCCCTGGCGCGGGCCGGCTATCTGCCCGCCGGCCTGGCAACGCTCAACCGCCGCACCCGCACGCCGCATCTGGCGATCCTCGCCGGGGGCGTGGTGGGCATTGCCGCTATTTTCTCCGACTCGCTGATCACCATCAGCGGGATGCCGCTCACCGCCTGCATCGTCACGATGTCGGTATTTGGCGCTATTGTTATGTATATCACCTCGATGGCGGCGCTGTTCAAGCTGCGCCGCAGCGAGCCGAAACTGATTCGCCCGTTCCGCGCGCCGCTCTATCCGTGGGCGCCGGCCTTCGCCCTGGCGATGGCGGCGCTCTGCCTGGTGGCGATGGTCTGGTATAACACGCTGCTGGCGCTGATTTTTGCGGCCATGATGCTCGGCGGCTACCTGTGGTTTCGTAAAACCGCGGCGGCCCGCGAGCGCGCGCCGGTGGATCCGCAGCTGCGTATAGTCTCCTGAGGAGGCGGCATGTATAAAACAACGCTATCAGGCCAGGTCTGGCGCTTTGATAGTCTGAAGACGCTACTGGCGAAGGCCTCTCCGGCACGTTCCGGGGATGCCCTCGCCGGCATTATCGCCGAGAGCGCCGAAGAGCGGATGGCGGCGAAAATGGCGCTGGCGGAGGTGCCGCTAAAGGCGATCCTCGACAGCCCGCTCATCCCCTACGAGCAGGACGAAGTCACCCGGCTGATTATCGACACTCACGATAGCCGTGGCTTCGCGGCGATTAGCCACCTGACGGTGGGCGACTTTCGCGACTGGCTGCTTGACGACGCCACCGATACCGCCACCCTACAGCAGGTGGCGCGGGCGATAACCCCGGAGATGGCGGCCGCGGTCAGCAAGCTGATGCGTAACCAGGACCTGATCCTCGCCGCCAGCAAATGCCGGGTAACCACCCGCTTTCGCAATACGATAGGCCTGCCGGGGCATCTTAGCGTGCGTCTGCAGCCCAACCACCCGACCGACGATCTGAAGGGCATCGCCGCCAGCATGCTCGACGGCCTGCTGTACGGCGCGGGCGACGCGGTTATCGGCATCAACCCGGCCAGCGACAGCCTGCCGGTGCTGGCGCAGCTCAACCATATGCTCGACGATATCATTCAGCGCTTTGCGATCCCCACCCAGTCCTGCATTCTGACCCACGTCACCAACACCCTGCAGCTGATTGAGCGCGGCGCGCCGGTGGACCTGGTCTTTCAGTCGGTGGCGGGCACCGAGGCGGCCAACGGCGGCTTCGGTATTAATCTGGCGCTGCTGCAGGAGGCCAGGGAGGCCGCGCTGAGCCTCAACCGCGGCACCCTCGGCAACAACGTGATGTATTTTGAAACCGGCCAGGGGAGCTGTCTTTCGGCTAACGCCCACCACGGCGTCGCTCAGCAAACCTGCGAAGCCCGCGCCTACGCCGTCGCCCGCCATTTCGATCCGCTGCTGGTTAATACCGTGGTGGGATTCATCGGCCCGGAATATCTCTATGACGGGAAGCAGATTATTCGCGCCGGTCTCGAGGATCATTTCTGCGGCAAGATCATGGGCCTGCCGATCGGCTGCGACGTTTGCTATACCAACCACGCCGAGGCGGATCAGGATGACATGGACACCCTGCTGACCCTGCTGTGCACCGCCGGGCTGACCTTTTTAATCGGCGTTCCCGGCGCGGACGATATCATGCTCAACTACCAAAGCACTTCGTTCCACGATGCCCTGTACGCCCGCCGCCTGCTGGGCCTCAAGCACGCGCCGGAGTTCGCCGCCTGGCTGACGAAAATGCAGATAACCCACCCGGACGGCGCGCTGCGCCTGACCGACGCCCGCCATCCTCTGCTTTCCGTGATGGCGTAAGGAGAACCGGTATGAATCGCCCCGACGCCTGGAACCCGCTACGTGAATTCACCGATGCGCGCATCGCGCTGGGCCGCAGCGGTGCCAGCCTGCCAACCCGCGAGGTGCTGAATTTTGGCCTCGCGCACGCCCGGGCGCGCGACGCCATCCACCAGCCGTTTGACAGCGAAGGGTTGATATCCCCGCTGACGGAGCTGGGCCTCTCGTCGCTGACGGTGCACAGCGCCGCCGCCGATAGGCATATCTATCTTAACCGCCCCGATCTGGGGCGACGACTGAACGATGAGAGCCGCGCGGACCTCGCCGCCAGCGGCGCGCGTCCCGCCGACCTGCTGCTGGTCATCGGCGACGGGCTCTCCTCTTACGCGGTGCAGCGCCAGGCCCTGCCGCTGATCCGCGCCCTGCAGCCCTATCTGCAGACGCTGGGGCTGAGCCTCGCACCGGTGGTGCTGGCCCATCAGTCTCGGGTCGCGCTGGGGGATGATATTGGCGAAACGCTGCGGGCCCGCGCGGTGGCGATACTGATTGGCGAACGGCCGGGGCTTTCGTCACCGGACAGCCTCGGGGTTTACCTGACCTGGCAACCGCATCGTCAGCGGCTGGAGTCGGAGCGCAACTGTATTTCGAATATTCGCCCGGAAGGACTGGGCTATGATGCCGCCGCCTTTAAGCTGGCGTGGCTGCTGGAGCAGGCTTTTCTGCGCCGGCTGACCGGCGTGCGTCTGAAGGATGAAAGCGATAATCCGGCACTGCATGGCAGGGTGAAACCCCTGGTCATCGGGGAAGATTAAAGCTGCTCGGGGCTGCGGCAGATGAGTTCGGTCGCCGCAACCGCAAGCAGCCTTGTGCTACACAAAGCACACCTCGTTCCAGTAGGCTTCACGCGTCCTGCGCCGCTCAGTATGTTTTATCATGGCGAAACCACCGCGTTTCAACATTCCCCATATCAATGCCGTACAGGCTGGCGACCGGTAATATGGCCTCCATCATTCGCTGGGTATCCTGCTGTCCGGCTTCAGCGTGAGATAGCGAAGCCAGCCAGCGCGTCATTCGTTGCCATAGTGCGAGTTTCATTTTTTCCTCCGTCGGGAAGCGTTTTGCCTGGGTCTATTTCAACCACAGCCTGCGCCGCTCGGGAAATATCAATTCCGTCTTTTCAATCCCGGAAGATGCATATTACGCGTCTTCTCCAGAGCCGCCGGGCGGGCGCCGCCCTGCGCCAATACCCATGAACTTGCTAAGTTCTTTTTTGCTATAGATAAGAACTTTTTCTTCTTTGCCGTCAGCGGCCAATCTATGGGAGCGTAATAACCACAAAACATATACAGGGACTTAGGGGATATAATAATGCGCAAGACAAAAACAAAAATTGCACTGGCGCTGGGCATTCTGGTGCTTGCCGCGCAGGCTCAGGCCGACCAGCTGGCGGATATCAAAGCCGCAGGGGTAGTAAAAGTCGCCACCTTCGACGCCAACCCGCCGTTTGGCTCGGTTGACCCGAAAACGCACCAGATCGTCGGCTATGACGTTGATTTCGCCCAGGCGCTGGCTAAATCTCTCGGCGTGAAGCTGGAGCTGGTCGCCACCAACCCGGCCAACCGCATTCCGCTGCTGCAGTCCGGTAAGGCCGATCTGATCGTCGCCGATATCACCATCACCCCGGAACGCGCGCAGGTGATTGATTTCTCAACGCCGTACTTTGTCACCGGCCAGCAGTTCCTCGTGCCGGCTAAATCGGCGGATAAGCTCGACGACTACAGCAAAGCGCGCATCGGGGCGGTAAAAGGCACCACCGGCGAGCAGGCGCTACACCAGCGCTTCCCGCGGTCGCGCGTGCTCTCTTATGACGATATTCCGCTGGCGCTGACCGCGCTGCGTAACGGCAACGTGCAGGCGATTACCCAGGACAGCACCATTCTCGCCGGCCTGCTGGCGGAAGCGCCGGATAAGACCAACTTTAAAATCATCCCCGACCTGCTGAGCAAAGAGGAGATCGGCGTCGGCGTGAAGAAAGGCGAGCCGGCGCTGCTGAAGGCGGTGAACGACGAGCTGGTGAACCTCGAGAAATCCGGCCAGGCGGCAAAAATTTACGACGTCTGGTTCGGCCCGGCGACCAAAACCCCACAGCCGCGCGCGTTTACCATAGAAGCTAAATAATATGTTATCGGGTTTATTTTCACGCTCCGCGGCCTCGGCCGCGGATTTTTCACATCTGCAGAATGCCAGCATCGAACTGCGTAAAGCGGCAAAAAGCTACGGCGATCATCGGGTGCTTAACGGCGTCGATCTGCAGATAAATCCAGGGGAAGTTGTGGCGATCCTCGGCCCTTCCGGATCGGGGAAATCAACGCTAATCCGCCTGATCAACCAGCTCGAAACCCTGAGCGACGGCGAGATCCTGATCGACGGCAGGCCCACGCGTCAGCTCACCGCCGCCGCGTTACGCCAGCTGCGCAGCCGCGTCGGATTCGTGTTTCAGCAGTTTAATCTCTACGCCCACCTGACGGCGCAGGAAAACATCACCCTGGCGCTGGAGCGCGTGCACGGCTGGGCAAAAAATGCCGCCCGCCAGCGGGCGCTGGAGCTGCTGCAGCAGGTGGGGCTGGAGGATAAGGCCAGCCAGATGCCGGCCCAGCTCTCCGGCGGCCAGCAGCAGCGCGTGGCCATCGCCCGCGCCCTCGCCTCTTCGCCGCAAATTATTCTGTTCGACGAGCCAACCTCGGCGCTCGACCCGGAGATGATCGGCGAGGTGCTGCAGGTGATGAAAAACCTGGCCCACAGCGGTATCACCATGGTGGTGGTCACCCACGAGATGCAGTTTGCCCGCGAGATTGCCGACCGGGTGGTGTTTATCGACGGCGGCGATATCCTCGAAGTGGCGCCACCGGCGGAGTTTTTCGCCCGCCCGCAGCACGCCCGCAGCCGCCGCTTTCTGCAAAAGGTGCTTAATCCGCTGCACCAGGAGGGCCTCGAGTGACGCCGATTCTCGACTGGCACGGCGTACTCAGCGGGCAGCCGCTGCAGTGGATCGTCTCCGGGTTTCTCACCACCGTATGGGTCAGCGTTGCCGGGATGGCGCTGGCGACCGTGCTGGCTATCCTGCTGCTGGCGCTGCGCCTCGGCGGCGGCAGGCCCGGGTGCTGGCTGGTGGCCTGCTGGGTTTCGCTGTTCCGCAACACCCCGCTGCTGGTGCAACTGCTGTTCTGGTACTTTGCCGCCTGGAACCTGCTGCCCCTCGGCGCCCGCGATTTTATCAACGCCGACCACGCCTGGTCGATTCTGCCGGGTAACGTCTGGTGGCTGACGCCGGAGTTTATCTGCTCGATGTGGGGACTCGGGGTCTTTACCTCGGCGTTCCTGATCGAAGAGATCGCCTCCGGGCTGCGCGCCGTCGGCAGCGGCCAGCGGGAGGCGGCGGTCTCGCAGGGATTTACCCCGTGGGGCGAGCTGCGCCATATTCTGCTGCCGCAGGGGCTGGCTAACGCCTGGCAGCCGATTGTCGGCCAGTATCTGAACCTGATGAAGCTCTCGTCGCTGGCAAGCGGCATTGGCTTTGCCGAACTGACCTATCAGGTGCGGCAAATTGAAAGCTATAACGCCCACGCGCTGGAAGCCTTTGCCGTCGGTACCGCGCTGTATCTGGCGCTCGGCGTGGCGATGGGGCTGCTGCTAACGCGCCTCGGCCCGGGTAATAGTCCGCACAGGAGAGCCCAGCATGAACGCTAATCTGGCGGTTATCGCCGACAATCTCGATTACCTGCTGTGGGGACGCCTGGCTGAAGGCATTCCCGGCGGCGTGGCCCTGACGCTGATGATGGCGGTTGGCGCAGCGGCGCTGGCGCTGCCCGGCGGGGTTTTACTGGCTGGAGCCGCCTGGCGCTATGGCGGAGCCGTCCGTCGGCTGCTGTTTTTGTGGGCCGAAATCATTCGCGGCATTCCGCTGATTTTCGTCATTTTTTGGCTCTGGTATCTGCTGCCGATGCTCACCGGCAGCGATCTTCCCGGCGCCGTGACGGTGACCCTGGCGCTGGCGTGGTTTACCGCCGCCTCGGTAATGCACTCGGTGCTGGCCGGCCTACAGTCGCTTCCTGCCGGCCAGTATGAGGCGGCGCGGACGCAGGGCTTTTCCGCCGGACAGGCGCTGCGCCTGATCCTGCTGCCGCAGGCGCTGCGCAACGTGCAGCCTTCGCTGGTGGGGATTTTTATCGGCCTGCTGAAGGATACGTCGCTGGCGTTTATCGTCAACGTCCCGGAGCTCACCACCGTCGCCGGCCAGGTGAACAACCGCGTCCAGATCTATCCTCTGGCCATTTTTGTCTTTATCGGCGCGGTCTACTATCTGCTGTGCTGCGGCCTGAGCCTGCTGGCAAGCCGCCGTTTTCGCTGGCGCAAGCGGCTGAAGCCGGCATAAAAATCGCCGCCGCGCCCGGCGCGCTGCCTCCCTGCCCTTCGTCATCGGAGGGCACTATTTTCACCCTTTCCTCGGCGACAAATCGCTACCGTTCACTATTTGTTCGCCTTAGCGTCATATAACGATCATATAAAACGCTATTAATAGTGCCCAGTTTAACGACGAACCTGGACGCTGTTATGAATAGTTCTCTCGCGGCGGTAACCGATACCGATTACCCACAATTTAGTCAGCCAGATACCGATCGGCAGCGGAAAGTCTTAAGCGTGCGCGGCCTGAGCAAGTCCTACAGCGCGCAGCAAACCGTGCTGGACGGCATCAGTTTCGATCTCCACGCCGGCGAACTGGTAGGCGTTATCGGCCGCTCCGGCGCGGGCAAATCAACCCTGCTGCACGTGCTTAACGGCACCCACAGCGCCACCAGCGGCGAGATCCTCAGCTATCCGGAAGTCGGCACGCCGCGCGATGTCGCCAAACTCAAGGGCCGGGCGCTGAACGCCTGGCGTAGCGAATGCGGGATGATTTTCCAGGACTTCTGCCTGGTGCCGCGCCTTGATGTGCTGACAAACGTCCTGCTCGGGCGCCTGAGCCAAACCTCGACGCTGAAGTCGCTGTTCAAAGTCTTCCCCGATGTCGACCGCGCGCGCGCGATCTCCCTGCTCGAATGGATGAACATGCTGCCGCATGCGCTGCAGCGGGCGGAAAACCTCTCCGGCGGGCAGATGCAGCGTGTGGCTATCTGCCGGGCGCTGATGCAGAACCCCGGTATTTTGCTGGCCGATGAGCCGGTCGCCTCTCTCGATCCGAAAAATACCCAGCGCATCATGAACGTGCTGCGCGAAATTAGCGCACAGGGCATCAGCGTGATGGTCAACCTGCACTCGGTCGAGCTGGTGAAAGAGTACTGCACGCGGGTTATCGGCGTGGCGCGGGGCAACATTATTTTTGACAACCATCCCTCTCAGCTGAATCAGGATATTCTGCATCGGCTGTACGGTGATGAAATTAGCCAATTGCATTAATTTCCACTCACACGGGCAAAATAATGAAACAATATATCACTGGCGCAGTTCGTTTATCCGCAGCGGTAGCGGGCATTATGATGGCATGGCAGGCGAGCGCCGCCGCGCAGCCAAAAGAGTTAAACCTGGGGATCCTCGGCGGCCAGAACGCCACCCAGCAAATTGGTGATAACCAGTGTGTGAAAGACTTCCTCGATAAAGAGCTGAACGTCGATACCAAATTACGCAACTCTTCCGACTACTCCGGCGTTATTCAGGGCCTGCTGGGCGGCAAGGTTGACGTGGTATTAAGCATGTCGCCCTCCTCGTACGCCTCGGTTTATATTAATAACCCGAAAGCGGTCGATATTGTCGGCCTCGCCGTGGATGATAAAGACAAGTCTCGCGGCTACCACTCGGTGGTTATCGTTAAAGCCGACAGCCCGTATAAATCGTTAGACGATCTGAAAGGCAAAGCCTTTGGCTTCGCCGACCCGGATTCAACCTCCGGCTTCCTGATCCCAAACCACGCCTTTAAGCAGAAATTTGGCGGCAGCGCGGATGACAAATACAAAAACTTCTTCTCCAGCGTCACCTTCTCCGGCGGCCACGAGCAGGACATTCTCGGCGTGCTGAACGGCCAGTTTGCCGGCGCGGTAACCTGGACCTCTATGGTGGGTGACTACAACAGCGGCTACAGCGTTGGTGCGTTCAACCGACTGATTCGGATGGATCATCCGGATCTTATGAAGCAGATCCGCATCATCTGGCAATCGCCGCTGATCCCCAACGGTCCGATCCTGGTGAGCAACGCGCTGCCGGCTGATTTTAAAGCCAAAGTCATCACCGCGATCAAGAAGCTGGATACCGATAACCACGCCTGCTTTATCAAGGCGATGGGCGGCACCCAGCATATCGGCCCGGGCAGCGTTGCCGATTTCCAGCAGATCATCGATATGAAGCGCGAGCTGGTTAGCGCCCGTTAATCCCGCCTCCACGCCGTCTCCCGCCTTAGCAGGCGTGAGGCGGCGGTATGCTGAAGACCTCTTGACGTATGAATATTTCGAATACCGAATTTGAACGCTATTACCAGCAGGTGCGCGCGCGGCAGAAGCGCGACACCTTTAGCTGGTCGCTGCTCTTACTGGTGCTTTACTTCGCCGCGGGCAGCGCGGCTGAATTTAATCTCTTCACCATCTGGCACTCCCTGCCAAACTTTCTCGATTACATGTTTGAGACGCTGCCGACGCTTCACGTCAGCGATCTGTTCGCCGATTCGCATACCAAAGGGTCGTTCGCCTACTGGGGCTATCGCCTGCCGATCCAGCTGCCGCTGATTTGGGAAACCCTGCAGCTGGCGCTGGCTTCCACCCTGGTCGCCGTGGTCATCGCCACCCTGCTGGGCTTTCTCGCCGCCAATAACGCCTGGTCGCCGCCGCCGCTGCGCTTCGCCATCCGCGTTTTGGTCGCCTTTTTACGCACCATGCCGGAGCTGGCGTGGGCGGTCATTTTCGTGATGGCCTTCGGCATTGGCGCAATCCCCGGCTTCCTGGCGCTGATGCTGCATACCATCGGCAGCCTGACCAAGCTGTTTTATGAAGCGGTGGAAAGCGCCCAGGACAAGCCGATTCGCGGGCTGATGGCCTGCGGCGCCTCGCCGCTGCAGCGGATCCGCTTCGCCCTGTGGCCGCAGGTCAAACCGATTTTTCTCTCCTACGGCTTTATGCGCCTGGAGATCAACTTCCGCTCCTCAACCATTCTTGGACTGGTGGGCGCAGGCGGGATCGGCCAGGAGCTGATGACCAATATTAAGCTCGATCGTTACGATCAGGTCAGCATCACGCTGCTGCTGATCATCATCGTGGTCTCGCTGCTGGATATGCTGTCCGGCCGCCTGCGACAGTGGGTTCTCGAGGGTAAAAAATGAGTCAGTGGCAAAACCAACCGGATATCGCCGCCAGCCGCCGTCAGCATAAGGCGCTGTATCAGGCCCAGGGACGCTATTTACGCTACGTCGGCCTGCTGGCGCTGCTGAGCGTACTCTATTACGTCTGGTTCTTTATGCAGTTTGGCATCAGCGGAGAGCAGCTCACCACCGGGCTGCAGCAAATCAGCCGCTATCTGCTACGCATGTTCGTGTGGCACGACTTTTTTAACTGGCCGTTCCGCTACTATTTCACACAGATCGGGATTACCCTGGCGATCGTCTTCGTCGGGACGATCACCGCCACGGTCATCGCCCTGCTGCTCTCTTTCCTCGCGGCGCGCAATATTATGCGCGGCTTTATTCCGGGGATTATCGCCCTGCTGATGCGTCGGCTGTTTGACGTCCTGCGCGGGATTGATATGGCTATCTGGGGGCTGATTTTTGTGCGCGCCGTCGGCCTCGGGCCGCTGGCCGGGGTGCTGGCGATTATTATGCAGGATACCGGCCTGCTCGGCCGCCTGTATGCCGAAGGCCACGAGGCGGTTGACCGCTCACCGGGGCGCGGGCTGACCGCCGTCGGCGCCAACGGCCTGCAGAAACACCGCTTCGGCATTTTCACCCAATCCTTCCCGACGTTTCTGGCCCTGAGCCTGTATCAAATCGAGTCCAACACCCGCTCCGCAGCGGTGCTGGGCTTCGTCGGCGCCGGCGGGATCGGCCTGATTTACGCGGAAAATATGCGCCTGTGGAACTGGGACGTGGTGATGTTTATCACCCTCCTGCTGGTGGTGGTGGTGATGGCGATGGATATGCTCTCCGCCTGGCTCCGTCGGCGCTATATCGGCGGCAGCGTAGTGCCGCTGTTTAAATCCTGATATCGCGAACGTCCCCGAGGCGGCGCGGTGCGCCTACCCGGGGAGATCAAAGCTGCCAGTGAAGCACCGGCCACCGGTGCTCCTCATTCGCCGCCGTCAGCTGCGGGCAAGGGTTGACCAGCCGCACGCGGTCGGCGTGCAGGCACAGCGGTAGGTCGTTAATTGAATCGGTATAAAACGTCATCTCTCCGCCGAATTGCGGATAGGCCTGCCGCCACTGCGCCAGCCGAACCACCTTCCCGTGCTGATAGCTCGGCGTCCCGGCAATCACGCCGCTGTAGCCGCCATCAGCCATCTCTACGTCAATGCCTAACGCCTGGTCGATGCCCAGCTCATCGGATACCGCCTGTACCAGCAGGCTGACCGAGGCCGAGATCACCAGCATCTGTTCACCGCGCGCCCGCAGCGTGCGAATAACTTCCCACGCCTGCGGGTAGACGCGGGGCAGGATCTCCTCGCGCACGCAGCGGGCGACCAGGCCGTCGACTTCCGCCTGCGGGACGCCAATCAGCGGCGCCTGGATTAGCGCCACGTAATCGGCGATATTCATCTCGCCGCGATCGTAATCCGCCATCAGCATCGCTTCTCGCACCAGATAGTCCGGATCGCTAATCCATCCTTCCCTCACCAGAAAACGGCTCCATACCGTACTGCTGTCACCTTTAATCAAGGTGTTATCCAGATCGAAAATCGTGAGAGCGTTGGACATCGTTAATTTTCCCTAATCAGTAAACAGGCCCGCCAAAGCATGCTTAAGAAAGATGACAGCAGAATGATCCACCCAGCCTGTCCGCCGTCACGCCACCGCCTCAAGGTAGCAAACGAAATATCCGCCCATCAACCCGGGCCGGCATAAAGCCAGCCCTCAACGACGGATCACGACTCCGGCGCGCTGCTCAGCCAGGCCAGCAGATTTTCAACCGACAGTTGCGCAGGCGCCCGCGCCGTCGGCTGCCCCCGCTCGATCAGCAGCAGCGTCGGCAGGCCGCGAACCCCGAGAGTCGTCGCCAGATCCTGGTGCCGATCGGCATCGAGATAGCGCGTATCCAGCGCCGCGATCCGCGCCGCAACCTTTTCCTGCGCCAGCAGCTGCCAGAGCTTACGGCAGTGCACGCAGCGCTCAGCGCCGACAAACAGCAGCACCGGCCGCTCGCTTTCCAGCTCCTCCGCCGCGGTCAGCGGAGTGAAGGCGCTTTCCGCCACCCGGAACAGCTTCGGACTGCGGCGCAGGGTATCGTTGTCGGTCGCCACGCACAGCGCATCGGCGCTTTTGCTGTACGGCTGCACCCCCGCTACCCGCACCACGCTCTGCGCCGGGCCCGCGGCCGCCGCGCCGGGCTGGCGTAACGTCCGCACGTCCACCGCCGCGATCGGCGTCTCCTGCGGCTGCGCCAGCTGCGGGATCCAGGCGTAGGGGATGCGGTAGGCGCGATAGACCATATTGTTATTCAACGTCCTGCCCCAGAACGGCGAAATATATTCCCAGACGATCTCATGGTCGCGGGTCACTTCAAAAACGCGCCCGTTCGAGCCTTCGTTAATCAAGGTATTGCCGTTTTCCAGACGCTGCATATTGCTGATATACGGGCTGTAGAAGCGGTACGAGTCGGTTGGCTGCGGAAGATCCGCTTCATAAGGCGAGTAGCGCCACTCGATATCAAGGGTCAGCGGATTGATCTCGAGGATCCGCGAGTAATCGCGCCAGGCGTTTTTCACCCCATCCGCCGACGCCGGGTTTGGCGCGCCGTATCCGGCCCAGCCGCCGTTATCGAAGATGAGGATATTGCCCGCGCCCGGCAGCCCGTGGGGGATCATATGCGCATGATGCTGGCCGATAATCCAGCCGATGTGCTTGAGCTCCGGCTTACTGTAATCCGGGCCAAGCTGCCAGACGATGCGACCGCTCTGCTTATCAATGATGGCGATAATGTTGGATTCGCGAGCGTCCCAGATAATATTGTCGGGATGGAAACGCCGATCCCCGGCGTCATACCATTTATTCGGCCCCAGCGCCGACATCGAGTTGATATGCATCCAGTCGCCCATTCCGCCGCCGCTGGCGCGCATATTGGGGTTGTTGTACAGCGCGGTGCGCGCCGCATCGTCGAAGCCAAGCTCGTGGAAATGGTCGCTGCAGCGCCACTCCCAGACCACGTTGCCCTGCCAGTCGACTTCAATAATCGTGTCATCCAGCAGCAGCTTGTCGGAGATGTCGGCATTAACCAGATTGGTGTGAGCGAGGATCAGCGTATTTCCCCCCTCCACCTGCGGCTCCAGCCCCGGCGCGTAGTAGCCTACCGGGTTGCCGGCGCGCTGGTAATCGTGATGCGCGCGCGCCATCCAGCGCGTTTCATTGCCGGGATCGCTGACCCGCTCGTAGCGATCGAACTTCCAGGTCACGTTACCCTCCCAGTCCACCTGGATCAGGTCGAGCATATCCTGCATGCCGTAGCGCGGATCGCGCTCGCCGCTGTGGCCGAGTATCGCGCCGCCGGGCAGGATTTTATTGGGAAATCCGTGCAGTTCAGGCCATTCGCGTACCACCTGGCCGTTCATATCCACCAGCACCGCGCCGCGCTCGGTAGCCTGGAAAAGGGTGTAGCCGCTCCAGGCACGTGTGGGATCGTAAACGGTGGCGCCGGTCGGGTAAATGGAAGGATGTCCCATGGTGTTGCTCCTTAAATAACGGTATCAGGCAGAGAAGTAATCAGATTGCGGATCTGGCGGCAGGCGGCGGTAAAAGAGGCCTCTTCGCGCCGGCGCGGATGGGAGAGCTCAAGGCTCACCACTTCGCGTATCCGTCCCGGGCGCGGCGACAGCACCACCACCCGGTCGGCCAGCGCGACCGCCTCTTCCACATCGTGCGTCACCAGCAGCGTGGTGGTTCCCGCGCTTTGGTGGATCTGCAGCAGCTCCTGCTGCAGGGTATGGCGCGTCAGGGCATCCAGCGCGCCGAAAGGTTCATCCAGCATCAGAATTTGCGGGCGGCCGACGAGGCCGCGGGCGATCGCCACCCGCTGCGCCATACCGCCGGAGAGCTGGGCGGGCAGCGCGCTGGCAAACTCGGTGAGCTGGACGCGCTCCAGCATTTCCAGCGCCCGCTGGCGTTTCGCCGTCCGGCTCAGCGGCTCATCCGCCAGGCCGAGCATCACGTTGTCGATAACGTTAAGCCACGGAAACAGGCGCGGCTCCTGAAACACGATGCCGCGCTCTTTGCCGACGCCGGTCACCGGCTCGCCGTGGATGCGAATCTCGCCCTGGGTCGCGGATTCGAGGCCGACCAGCATCCGCAGCAGCGTTGATTTACCGCAGCCGCTGCTGCCAACCAGCGCCACCAGCTCGCCGGCGGCGATATCCAGGCTGAAGTTCTGTAGCGCCGTCACCTGCTGCCAGGATTTACGGACGCGGTCAAAAGAGACCAGGGGTGAAGTGGTCATAGCGACTCCTGTTGACGCCAGCGGGTGGCGCGAATTTCCAGTAAACGTCCGGCTTTATCCAGCGCAGCGCCGGTGACGCCGATCAGCACCATGCCGCAGAGAATGGTCGGCATATCCAGCAGCTGCTGGGCATTGATCATCAGGCTGCCGATACCCACGCCGGAGGACATGAAATACTCCGCGCCGATATTGCCAAGCCAGGCGTAAATCAGCGCCAGGCGTAGGCCGGCAAAAATACCCGCGGCGGCGCCGGGGAGGATCAGCCTGCGCAAGCGCGTCAGGCCGCTTAGGCGCAGCACCCTGGCAACCTCATCCAGCTGCGGGCTGCGCTGAAGAACGGCCTGCAGGGTGCTGAAGAACATCGGGAAAAAGGAGGCCAGGGCGATGAACACGATCTTGCCGCCGTTATCGTTGCCGACCCATGCGGTCAGCAGCGGTAGCCAGGCAAACAGAGCGATATGGCGCAGGACGTTAAGCGTCGGGGTAAAGATCTCTCCGGCGCGCGGGCGCAGCGCCAGCAGCAGTCCGCAGAGCAGCCCGCCGGCGATACCCAGCGCGCCGCCGGCAAACGCCCGTCCCAGGCTTGTGAGCATCGCCGCAGCCAGCTCGCCGCTTGCCGCTCCCTGAATAAAGCGCTCGGCCACCGCCAGCGGCGACGAGAAAAGTACGCTATCGATCCAGCCCCAGCTGCTGGCCAACTGCCACATTGCCAGCAGCACCAGCGGCAGCTGTAATGCCCACCAGCTGGCCTGCGGTTTCCAGGCCAGGCGCCCGGTGGCCGGCTGCGGCCAGAACACCAGCCGGGAGCAGGCCCGGTTGGCCGCCCACTCCATCGCCATGCCGCTGAGGCCCACCGCCGCGATGGTGACGAAGACGATATCCAGCTGAAACAGCTGGCGCCCCCAGACCATCAGGTAACCAATCCCTTCGGAAGAGGCCAGCAGCTCAACGACGATCAGCGATACCCAGGCCTGCGAAAGGGCCAGCCGCAGACCGGTAAACCAGCCCGGCAGGCTCGCCGGGATCACCAGCCAGCGCAGCCGCTGCCAGCGGGAGAAGTTCATGACCCTTGCCGCTTCGCTCAGCGTCAGCGGTACGCCGCTGACCGCCTGCTGGGTATTGATGGTCATCGGCACCACGGTGGTTTTGACGATAACCGCCAGCTTGAGGCCGTTATCAATGCCAAATATCACCATAAACAGCGGGATCCAGCCCAGCGTCGGAATTTGCGCCAGGGCGTAAAACAACGGCTCGATCCGCTGGGCGGCAGACGGAACCAGGCCGAACAGCGCCCCGAGCAGCGTTCCGGCCACGGCTCCCAGCAGCAGGCCCAGCGCCAGATGCTGGAGGCTGAATCCCCACTGCGCCAGCAGATCGCCGCTCAGCAGCGACAGCGCGGTATCGGCAACGACCGACGGCGCGGGCAGGATTTGCTCCGCCATCCAGCGTTCGCGGGCGGCGACGTACCACAGCAGAAGCAGCAGCGCGGGCAGCAGCCACGGCCAACCGTTTAGCCTGAACTGCGGCCTGCCCGGTGCGCCTGTTTTTAAGATCATCTGCGACATATCGCTCCACTTTTGCTGAAGTTATAGCGCTATAAAAACGTTCCTTGCGCCCTGCCGCCATTGCGTTAGACGAATAATCCCGATGCAGCGAATGCATTTCAGCCTGCCGGGCACGCGGCCCCTGGCTTAGCTTTTTTTCAGCTTTGCTCTGCGCATAAAAGCATTTAACACCTGGCCCTTCGGCTCTTTAGGGTGAGAAAAAAACTCAGAGGAGCAATAACTTATGATGAAAGCATTTTTTAGCCGCACCCTGCTGGCGCTGGTCGCCGCCGCTGGCCTGCTGGCCGGCGCCCAGGGCGAGGAGCTGCGCACGATCCGCATCGGCGTGCCGGATCAAAGCGCGGGCAGTAAGCCGTTTATCGAAGGGCCCGTTGGCATGGCGTTTATCCGCCATCAGCTGGAAGAGGTGTTTAAGCCGCAGGGCGTGGAGGTGCAGTGGCAGTTTTTCAAAGGCGCGGGCCCGGCGGTGAATGAGGCGCTGGCCAACCGGCAGCTTGATTTTGTCTACCTCGGCGACCTGGCGGCGATTATCGGCAAAGCCAACGGGCTCCCGACGCGCCTGCTGCTGGGCAGCCGCGGCTCCGAATCTTACCTCGCGGCAACCACCGCCTCGGGAATTAAAAAGCTCGCGGACCTGAAGGGGAAACGGGTGGCCGTCTATCGCGGTACGGCGGATCAGTTGGCCTTCGATCGCGCCTTACAAACCGTCGGTCTTAACGAACGCAGCATGCAGGTGATTAATCTCGACTGGAACGCCGGCAAAGCCGCGCTGGCAGCCGGTCGCGTCGATGCGGTCTGGGGCGGCGTCTCGCTGCTGGCGCTGCGCGGAGATAAGATAGACGTGGTGGCGAAAAGCGGCGATTCCGGCCGCCAGAACACCACCCAGGCGGGCTTCCTCGGGACCCAGGCCTTTATTGCGGCCTGGCCGCAGGCCACCCAGCAGATTATCGACGTGCTGGTGAAGAACGCCGCTGAAATCAGCGACCCGGCCAACCGGGACGCCTGGGCGGCAGAGATGGCGCAGCAGAGCCAGATCCCGCAGGCGCTGTTCCTGGAGGAGCTGCAGCCGCAGGATCTTAACTTCACCACCTCGCCGCGCATCGACCCGTTCCTCACCGACAGCTTCAGCAGCAGCGTCGGGCAGGCGCAATCCGGCCGCCTGATCCGCAGCGCTTTTGACGTCGGTCAGTGGGTGGACGGTCGGTTTGTCGAACAGGCGCTAAAAACGCAGGGCCTGGAAAAGCGCTGGCCGCAGTACGATGGCAAAGGCCAGCCGGCAAACGGCGGTTAGCCTCTCTCCTGCCGGGCCAGGAGCTGCAGCTGATGCTGGCGGTCGGCGAGCAGGATAACCTCTATCAGCTTTGCCACCAGCGGCGGCTGCGCGGCGTGAACCGGGGAGATAATCGCAAACCGGGTCTGCATCAGCCGCCACTCGTCCGGCAGGTCGCTTAGCTCCAGCTTGACCAGCCGGTGGCTGTGCTGGCAAAGCGCAAAGCCGTCTTCGCTGGCGAAGCTTATCGCATCGGTATGCGCCAGGGTGGAGAGCAGCGCGTAGATATGGTCGCACTGAATCGCCGGGGTAAAGTCCTGCTGCTGGCTGAGGGTCGCCAGCACTTTGCGCACTCCGGGCGGCAAATACGGCGCGGCAAAAGGATAGCGCAGCATCTCCTGGATAGAGACCGGCCCTCGCTTTGCCAGCGGATGGTCGGCGTGGCAGACGAAGAAGCAGCGCTGCGGGCTGAGCGGCTGGACCCGCAGCTGCGGGTCCAGTTCGGCCTGCCAGCTGTCGGCCACCACAAAAGGATACTGCTGAGTGGTGAGCGCATGATGCAGGGCAAACCAGTTATCGATCTGAAAGCGCACCCGCGCCTGCGGCAGCAGACGGTGAAACTCGCCCACGGCTGCCGGGATCAGGCGCGCGGAGGGCGCCGGGCCACAGCCAAACGCGACCTCGCCGTTTTGCGCATCATCCGCCTCCCGCAGCTGGCTGCTGAGCTCAACGTTCAGTTCCTGAAACCGCCGGGCGTACGGCAGCAGCTTTTGCCCGTGCAGCGTGAGCGTCGGTAGCCTGCTCTGACGGTCAAATAAAGGATGGCCGACGCTCTGTTCGAGCGCCTGGATGCTGCGGCTGAAGGCCGATTGCGACAGGCATACCGCCTCCGCCGCACGATTAAAGGTACCGTACTCAACCAACGCCACAAAGTTGCGCAGTTGGCGAAAATCCAGATGCATAGACCCGCCCTGTTCTCTCTTTTATGCCATAAAAGTACTGGAGGGCGGCCCGGCGGCGCAATGCCGAAATGATGAGGATCTTTCACCTTGCCATCAGCCGGAATAGGCGCGCCCGCATAGTTTTCCGTGAAATATTGTTTAATAGTGAAATTATTTATTAATAAATTAGATTAAAAATGTTAACACCAATATTCTCTGCGTCGCCGGCGCGACCAGTTATGCGCGCAGCTAACGTAAGGTTTCGTAAATATCACCCTATCCCATTCTGGCAATATGGTGAATACGCTATAAATAATTCCGTTCTATAGCTCACTATGAAAATAATGATATGACGCCAAAGCTTGTGCACGCCTTATTATTTGTTCCTTTTTTGATTTTGGCAGGATGCTCATCCCCGGCTAAGCACCCGAAAACCGCGGCCCACCATGAATATGCCCCCATCGACGGCGGTTCAGATGACCTGATCCCGGTCCTCGCCGCGCTGCACGATCAGATGCATACCTGGCACGGAACGCCCTATGAATGGGGCGGCACCGATCAAAGCGGAGTCGACTGCTCCGGCTTCGTCTGGCGCACGCTGAAGGATCGCTTCAACCTGCCGATGGACAGGGTCACAACCAAAGAGCTGCTGCAGATGGGCGAGCGGGTCAGGCCACAGCAGCTGCGCCCTGGCGATCTCGTGTTCTTCCGCATTAACGGCGGCATGCACGTCGGCTTCTACGACACCAACCACGATTTTCTCCACGCCTCGGCCAGCCAGGGCGTAATGCGCTCCTCGCTGGACAATCCGTACTGGAAGTCGGCTTTCTATCAGGCGCGCCGCCTGCCGAAAGAGTATAACGCCCAGATAACGATGAACGACGATCGCCGGCACCTGGCTAAAAACCGCTAATGCCGAATAAGAAAAAGCCGCTGCGTTTTGCACAGCGGCTTTTTTACCCTCTACCCGGCAGCGCTCGCTGGCCGGGCGTCTGGATAATCAGAACTGGTAGGTCATGCCCAGGGCAACGATGTCGTCATCGTTGATCGCCAGCTTGTTATCGCTCTTCAGCTGGTTGATTTTATAATCAACGAAGGCGCTCATGTTTTTGTTGAAGTAGTAGGTCAGGCCGGCGTCGATATAGTTGACCAGGTCTTCGCTACCCACGCCTTCGATATCCTTACCTTTGGACAGCACGTAGCCCAGGGACGGACGCAGGCCGAAGTCGAACTGGTACTGTGCCACCGCTTCAAAGTTCTGCGCTTTCGTCGCAAAACCGCCGCTGATCGGGGTCATTTTGCGGGTTTCAGAATACATGGTCGCCAGGTAGATATTGTTGGCGTCATATTTCAGGCCGGTAGCCCAGGCTTCCGCTTTTTTACCCACGCCGCGCGCCAGCAGGTTCTGGTCGTCAGTACGGTCAGAGCTGGTGTAGGCTGCGCTGATGGCGAAATCGCTGCCGCCAAAGTCATAGCTTAAAGATGTGCCGAAGCCGTCGCCGTTCTGTTTTTTGGCATCGCGATCTTCGTTTTTACCCTGATACTGGAGGGTCAGATCCAGACCATCAACCACGCCGAAGAAGTCGGTATTGCGGTAGGTTGCCAGGCCGCTGGAGCGCTTGGTCATGAAGTTGTCGGTCTGTGCTGAAGAGTCGCCGCCAAACTCCGGGAACATATCGGTCCAGGCTTCAACGTCGTACAGCGCACCGAGGTTACGACCGTAGTCGAAGGAGCCGAAGTCCTTCAGTTTTACGCCAGCGAACGCCAGACGAGTTTTCTGGGAAGAGTCGCTTTCGGTTTTGTTGCCGGAGAATTCAGATTCCCAGCGACCGTAGCCGGTCAGCTGGTCGTTAATCTGGGTTTCGCCTTTAATGCCGAAACGAACGTAGGTCTGGTCGCCGTCCTTGCTGTCATAGTCGCTTAAATAGTGCATCGCTTTGACTTTGCCGTACACGTCCAGCTTATTGCCGTTTTTGTTGAAAACTTCGGCTGCCTGGGTAGCCGAAGAAGCAATAAGACCCATCATCATTAATGCCAGTGAGCTCTTTTTCATTATTCAGTCCTGGTGATTTATTTATACGCGCTAATCAATTCCGGGCGAAGGCCCCGTGAAAACAGGAGGTTTTTTAACGCTCCAGTATTAAAAATTTATGACAATGTGGAACTTTTTATAAAAAAGGGTATTTAAATGTTTCCATCATAAAATTGTCATCATCCCTCTCCAGAATGCCCGATCCCGCGCAATAAAACGGCGCGCTAAAAACGCCGCGGTTGGCAAGCGGCCTGAGTCCTGTTACAACATCACCTCGATATCGATATTCCTTTTGAACGGCAGAGAATCATGAGTGATAGCCAGACGCTGGTGGTAAAACTGGGCACCAGTGTTTTAACGGGCGGATCCCGCCGCCTGAACCGCGCCCATATCGTCGAATTAGTGCGCCAGTGCGCGCAACTGCACGCCATGGGCCACCGCATTGTTATCGTGACCTCCGGGGCCATCGCCGCCGGTCGTGAGCACCTCGGCTACCCGGAACTTCCCGCGACTATTGCGTCGAAACAGCTGCTGGCGGCGGTAGGACAGAGCCGTCTGATCCAGCTGTGGGAACAGCTGTTTTCCATTTATGGTATCCACGTCGGCCAGATGCTGCTGACCCGCGCGGATATGGAAGACCGCGAGCGTTTCCTTAACGCTCGCGATACCCTGCGCGCCCTGCTGGATAACAACATCGTGCCGGTCATTAATGAAAATGACGCCGTGGCCACCGCCGAGATTAAAGTCGGCGATAACGATAATCTTTCGGCGCTGGCCGCTATTCTTGCCGGCGCAGATAAGCTGCTGCTGCTGACCGATCAGCAGGGCCTGTTCACCGCCGACCCGCGCAATAATCCGCAGGCCGAACTCATTACGGACGTGCACGGTATTGACGACGCCCTGCGCGCAATTGCCGGCGACAGCGTTTCCGGACTCGGCACCGGCGGGATGGGCACCAAGCTGCAGGCCGCCGACGTCGCCTGCCGGGCGGGCATTGATACCATCATTGCCGCAGGCAGCCGGCCTGGGGTGATTGGCGACGTGATGCAGGGCGTATCGGTCGGTACGCGTTTCCACGCGCAGGAATCCCCGCTGGAGAACCGCAAGCGCTGGATTTTCGGCGCCCCGCCGGCGGGAGAACTCACCGTCGATGCCGGTGCGGTGCAGGCGATTCTGGAGCGAGGCAGCTCGCTGCTGCCGAAAGGTATCAAAGTCGTGACCGGCAACTTCTCGCGCGGCGAAGTTATCCGCATCCGCAATAGCGACGGCCGCGATATTGCTCACGGCGTCAGCCGCTACAACAGCGATGCGCTGCGCCTGATTGCCGGCCAGCACTCGCAGCAGATTGATGCGATCCTCGGCTATGAATATGGCCCGGTCGCCGTCCATCGTGACGATATGATAATCCGTTAAGGAGCTGAAAATGCTGGAACAAATGGGCATAGCTGCCAAGGCGGCCTCTTACAAACTCGCGCTGCTTTCCAGCCGCGAAAAGAACCGGGTGCTGGAGAAGATTGCCGACTATCTGCAGGCCGAGACCGAGACAATTCTGCGGGCTAACGCCGAGGATCTGGCGGAAGCTCGCGCCAACGGCCTGAGCGAAGCCATGCTCGATCGCCTGGCGCTCACTCCGGCGCGCCTCGACGGGATAGCCAACGACGTTCGCCAAGTCTGCAGCCTGGCCGATCCGGTGGGCCAGGTTATCGACGGCGGGCTGCTCGACAGCGGCCTGCGTATTGAACGCCGTCGCGTTCCGCTGGGCGTTATCGGCGTTATCTACGAAGCGCGCCCAAACGTCACCGTCGACGTCGCCTCCCTGTGCCTGAAAACCGGCAACGCGGCGATTCTGCGCGGCGGGAAAGAAACCTGGCGCACCAACGCCGCGACGGTGAAGGTCATCCAGCAGGCGCTGGAAGAGTGTGGCCTGCCGGCCGCTGCGGTCCAGGCGATTGAGAGCCCCGACCGGGCGCTGGTCGGCGAGCTGCTGAAGATGGATAAGTATATCGATATGCTGATCCCTCGCGGCGGCGCGGGCCTGCACAAGCTGTGCCGCGAGCAGTCAACGATCCCGGTCATCACCGGCGGTATTGGCGTGTGCCATATCTTTGTTGATGAGTCCGCCGAGATTGAGCCGGCGCTGAAGATCCTCGTCAACGCTAAAACCCAGCGTCCGAGCACCTGTAATACCGTCGAGACTCTGCTGGTGCATGAGAACATCGCCGGGCGTTTCCTGCCTGCGCTGAGCAAGCAGATGGCGGAAAGCGGCGTGACGCTGCACGCTGACGCGCGGTCTCTGCCGGTACTGCAGGACGGCCCGGCGAGCGTTGAGCCGGTGAAGGCCGAGCAGTACGACGACGAGTTTCTGTCGCTGGATCTGAACGTCAAAGTTGTTGCCGACCTCGACGACGCCATCGCGCATATCCGCCAGCACGGAACCCAGCACTCGGATGCCATCCTCACCCGCACCCTGAGCCACGCGAATCGTTTTATCAACGAGGTAGACTCTTCTGCGGTGTACGTGAATGCCTCCACCCGCTTCACCGACGGCGGCCAGTTTGGTCTCGGCGCGGAGGTGGCGGTCAGCACCCAGAAGCTGCACGCGCGTGGCCCGATGGGCCTTGAAGCGTTGACGACCTATAAATGGATTGGTTTCGGCGACGATACCATTCGTGCTTAAAGCCAGACGGGTGATGCAAAAGTAGCCGGTTGATTCATAAGGCCATTGACGCATCACCCACTTAGTTTTAACCTTTTATCCCGTGGTTCACCCCGGTGAACGCGTCCTCTTCAGGGCCGATATAGCTCAGTTGGTAGAGCAGCGCATTCGTAATGCGAAGGTCGTAGGTTCGACTCCTATTATCGGCACCATCTTTTCTAATAAAATCATCTAGTTACTGTTGCGTTGTTTTGCTTTTCTTAACACGAATGTGCATTTTTGCGCGTTGTGAGTGTGGCAAAATTGTGGCAGGTACAGTGAGATTGTGTGTGGCTCAATGCAAGGGGATGCTAACAGCATGTGTTACCTTGTAGCTCCCGCCTATCTTGTCTTTTGAGCAATATTACTACTTTGATAGCTTCTGGTTACGGATGCTGTCAGTCCAGTTCACTGCCAGCACAGTTTGGTCTAAAGGATGTTATTACAACAACCTACACAGGCATTCAAACACGTTTAATCTTCCATTTGTGTATTTGCATTCACTTGACGACCCATTTGCATTTCATTTAGTCATCTCTAACAAAAAATGCATCCGATACCCTACTATTGACAGGCAGCTTTGAGCGAAAAGCGGACGCCCGCAAAGCATTAACAGGCGTCCGATATTTTGAAGTGGGCAGATTACTTAACCCGTTTCCCCATTTCGTCAATGACTTTCTCGCCATCCTCTTTGGTAAACACTCCTTTCTGACCTTCCGGTAGAATATCCAACACTATTTCTGAAGGGCGGCAAAGACGAGTGCCAAGCGGCGTAACGACTACCGGCCGATTAATCAGGATCGGGTGTTGAAGCATGAAATCAATCAACTGCTCATCACTAAATTTCTCTTCATCAAGACCCAACTGCTCATAGGGTTCGACGTTCTTACGCAGCAATGCACGTACTCCAATACCCATATCTGAAATCAGTTTGATAAGTTCATCACGAGTCGGGGGAGTATCGAGATAATAAATAATGGTTGGTTCGTTACCGCTGTTACGGATCATCTCCAGCGTGTTACGTGAGGTCCCACAGGCCGGATTGTGATAGATGGTAATGTTGCTCATATCTGTATCTCATTACAAAGTGACGGAGAGCCGTAACGCCAGCGCGGCCAGAGTGACAAACAGCACGGGCAGAGTCATGATTATGCCCGTGCGGAAGTAATACCCCCAGGTGATGGTCATGTTTTTCTGTGCCAACACATGAAGCCATAACAGGGTTGCCAGACTGCCTATCGGGGTGATTTTAGGACCTAAATCGCAGCCAATCACATTGGCATAAATCATCGCCTCTCTGGCTATGCCGGACGCAGTGCTCCCGTCTATAGACAATGCGCCAATGAGTACCGTCGGCATATTGTTCATCACAGACGCCAGGAACGCAGTCAGGAAGCCGGTACCGAACGTAGCAGCCCATAAACCTTTGTCTGCCAGCATATTGAGTACGGCTGAAAGAGACTCAGTCAGTCCAGCGTTACGCAGGCCGTAGACGACCAGATACATACCCAGCGAGAAAATCACTATCTGCCAGGGCGCACCGCGCAGCACTTTCCCGGTATTTATGGCATGACCACGCTTTGCTACCACGAAAAGCACCGCAGCCCCAACTGCTGCTATCGCACTTACAGGGATCCCCAGCGGCTCCAGAACAAAGAAACCGGTCAGCAAGAACAGTAAAACAACCCAGCCCGCCCTGAACGTCGCTGGATCTTTAATCGCGCTGGCAGGCGTTTTGAGCAGTGAAACGTCATATCTGGCCGGAATATCGCGGCGGAAGAAGAGATGGAGCATGGCCAGCGTTGCAGCGATGGCCGCAAGGTTCACAGGGACCATCACGGAGGCGTACTGCGTAAAGCCCAGATCGAAGAAATCCGCCGAGACAATATTCACCAGGTTGGAAACTATCAGCGGCAGGCTGGCGGTATCGGCAATAAATCCCGCAGCCATAACAAAGGCCAGCGTCGTCGCCTGGCTGAACCCCAGTGCGAGCAGCATTGCAATCACAATTGGCGTCAGTATCAGCGCGGCACCGTCGTTAGCAAACAGAGCAGCAACAGCTGCGCCAAGCAGTACTATCCAGGTAAACAGCAGGCGGCCGTGCCCGTTACCCCATCTGGAAACATGCAGCGCGGCCCATTCAAAGAAACCGGACTCATCGAGCAGCAGGCTGATGATGATCACCGCAATGAATGCCGCTGTTGCGTTCCAGACGATGTTCCAGACTACAGGGATATCATGAATGTGGATAACTCCCGTTCCCAGCGCCAACACTGCTCCGATACTTGCACTCCAACCGATGCTTAGACCTCTGGGCTGCCAGATGACCAGGACCAGCGTCAGTATAAATATACTCCCTGCCAAAATCATTTCAGGTTCCTTTGCATATGGTTATGTATATGTGATGAAAAATTCTCAGCATGATGTACAGGCTGATTTTGACAGCCATTCACCCACATCTTCTCTCATACATTGCCAGGTCGTCGTGATCGTCTCAGCCGCCCACGCTGGCATGTGGGGAGACAGACGGTAGTGAATCCATTTGCCTTCCCGGCGGTCAAGCACTAACTCTGCTTCACGCAGAATAGCCATATGGCGAGATATTTTGGGCTGTGACTCAGTAGTGACCGCACATATATCGCATACGCATAGTTCGCCGGACTCCCGGAGAAGCATGACAATGGCGAGACGTGTTTCATCCGACAGGATTTTAAAAAGCTGAACAGGCTGTAGCATTGATTACTCCGTTCCCTTCAGAATATACATATGGTAAACCATATGCATTAGCTTTGAAATCACCGTAATATCCCGGAGGAGAAATAATGGAACACTTTCCTGCACTGAACGCTGATTGTTTCGATAAAAAGATTGCTGAGCACCTACAGCTCAATGAATCTCCACGCATTCTGATTCTGTATGGCTCGGTAAGAGAGCGTTCGTACAGTCGTTTTGCAGCAGAAGAGGCGGGTCGCCTGCTGACGGCGATGGGGGCGGAAGTCAGGCTGTTTAATCCTTCAGGTTTACCCCTGCCGGATGATGCTCCGGATACACACCCAAAAGTCATAGAGCTGCGCGGACTGGTCAGATGGTGTGATGGAATGGTGTGGAGCTCTCCTGAGCGGCATGGGGCAATGAGTGCGGTGATGAAGGCCCAGATCGACTGGATCCCGTTAAGCGAAGGCGCGGTCCGCCCTTCTCAAGGCAAAACTCTCGCTGTAATGCAGGTATGTGGCGGCTCGCAGTCTTTTAATGCGGTGAACCAGATGCGAATTCTTGGCCGCTGGATGAGGATGTTCACTATTCCTAACCAGTCTTCAGTCGCTAAAGCCTGGCAGGAATTCGATGAAAACGGGCGAATGAAACCTTCGTCCTGGTATGACCGCATTGTCGATGTCGCCGAGGAGTTATTTAAAATCACTCTCCTGTTCAAGGGGCAAAGCAGTTACCTTGCCGATCGCTACAGCGAACGAAAAGAGAGCCATCAGGAACTTTCGTCACGCGTCAATCAGGAGAAAATATAACGTTAGGTAGTTCAAAATGTCCGCTTATGGCACATAGCAGTCTTTCGGGTTTAAGACCTACAGCCGAACACTTCCGAATCTGAGTGGTCGAATTTTATTGGTGATGGTGGAGTAATCTGCAAATGGGTAGTCAAGTCAAATACAACTATGTATCCATTAGTATTTTCGGCTAATTAGATGTAAGATCTTAACGTCTAATGTAGGATGTTCCATTCAGGCCAGAGTGCCAAAAAAAAGCCCGATTTTACCAGTCGGGCTTCTTTATATCCGCTTTCAGTGTCGCATATACCACTGCTAAAATGATTTGTCCGGTCAGGACTGGGTCACATCATCCAGGATCAAATTTCTCAATCCTCAGTCCTCCTGGTGTTATCATGTTTTAATGAGTCACTAGTAATACATGAGTATTATTCAAAGCATATTATGTATTAGGACTAAGCAATCTAATTGAATACCATTACTTTTTTTTATTAAACCATGCCTCATGTAGCTCTTGCAGTTTCACCCAAAAATATGCATCTGTATTGAAAATTATCGCGAGTTGAAAAGCTTCCTCAAGAGTTATATTTCGCTCATTTTTTATTATTTCCAAAATTTTTTCATATGATGTATCCATCAGTTCAGCAAGTCTTGCGGGAGGCATATCCAATGGTTTCAAGAATTCTTCGTATAAAATCTCTCCGACAGTTGAAGGTGCAGCATTTATCGTCCTCATCCCCCCTCCTTTTTTTTAAACGTCATCGGATTCATTATAGTAATTTGTTTAGCTAAACAAATCATAGAGTAAGGTTGGTTTAAGTGTTTTTCTTACTCAAATTCGATATATCCGCTGTCAGGAATGAATCATTTGCAAACAGTAGTTCTTATAAAGGTTAGCTAACCAAATTTATAAGTCATCTACAATCCTCTGTTATTTACATTTTGTTTCATTTTATTTATTGCTATTTAGTTTAGCTAAACAATCTATTTCATCATGTATAATCTGTGTATTTACCCACAGATTCTGTTGATAATATTGTGCATAACTTGTTTGTTAATTTTTTATTATATGACATATGAGGTACGCTTTTATGACATATGAGGTACGCTTTCATGACATTTGAGGTACGGGTATAATTTAAAATTGTCATAATAAACAAATAAATATATCGCTTTTCCACCCCCCTCTAACCTGATCTTTAACCTTATATATAACCAAAAAGATTAAAGGAATTATTAAAACCTTAGTGTGATTCAGAAATTGGTCAATAAAACCAATTTCATATGAAGTAAGAACCCGATGAATAAAAACCCTGTTGACATTATTCTTTTTGGCAGTAAGTTTTAATTATTCTCAATTCATAACGTTGGTTAGCAAACTTTAGCGCCTAAAATTTTAGCCGCTAAAATCCTCAAATTTCTACTGAGAGATGGGTTCTTCGATGAAATCAGTTATGCCAGAACTTATAACCGTTGAAGAGTTGGCTTTTGCATTAAAGAAAACTGTAAAAAGTATCCGCAGTGATGCAACGCGAAATCCAAAATGTCTTCCACCAAGATGCCGTCTTCCCGGTAATAAACGTCTTCTCTGGCGTAGAGAGGATGTTAAGGACTGGATAGATAAATCTGTTGAGTCAAAGAAAGAGAATGATGATATATCGAAAGAGATAAATAAGTCTCAAAGGAAACGTGGCAGACCACCAAAGCTCAAGCCGCAAGAATAAAAATATTCCTTGGGGTATTCAAATAAGTTTCCTTTCAATAAACACATATGCTGCACACTTTTACACGACTAATCCTGCACAAATGCTTTAGGAAAACACACTGAGTACACAGGAATACACAATACGTACACAGATTCACAACGGCAAATGTAGGGCAGGATATGTAAAGTAGGCCCACCGTAAACGGTGGCCCAACTTTACCTTCCCTTATTCGCAGCTGAGCTGCTCAACGGAGTCCTGCTCTGCGAGGCTGATCGGCTACCGCCTGTATGGAGAATGATATGACCGTTTCTCAGACTAGAAAAAATAGTACACCAATTAAAGTTTATTGTTTGCCAGATGAAAAAGCGCAAATCCAGGAAAATGCAGAAGCATCTGGCTTAAGTGTGGCGAGTTTCATTCGTAAAGTAGCAATGGGTTATCAGGTTGAGTCTATGGTAGATATTGAACAGGTTGTAGAGCTTAGCCGAGTAAATGCTGATCTTGGTCGACTTGGTGGGTTACTTAAACTGTGGTTAGCTAACGATCCACGCACAGTTGATTTTTCACCCTCATTGATAAAAACGTTGCTTGCTAAAATAGAATCAACCAGACAAGAACTAAGAAATATTATGGATAGAATCTTGGATAAATAAATTTATGGTTTCCTAAATATCTGTATTTGTTAAAAGTACGAGTTTTCAATATTAATAATCAGTTAAATTTGAGGTGGGCAAATGAAGTTAATGCTCCGAGTATTTTCATCACTGAGAGGGATTTTAGCAGCTAAAAAATCATTAGCAGCTTCCTTGCTGGCGTCCATCATGGCATTACCGGCGACAGCCGGTATCCCTGTAATCGATGGTACTAATGTGGTGCAGACCACAATCAGCGCAGTCAACAACGTTCAGGCTGTGGCAAAACAGATCCAGCAGTACCAGACGCAGCTGCAGCAGTATGAAAACATGCTCAAAAATACAGTCGCACCTGCAGCCTATATCTGGGATCAGGCCAATTCGACCATCAACAAATTGTTGCAGGCGCAGGACACCCTTAATTACTACAAAAACCAGGCCGGGAGTCTTGATTCATATCTGAAACGTTATCAGGACGTGAATTACTACCGCTCATCACCGTGCTTTAACAGTAATGTTGAATGTACTGCGGATGAAATTAGCGCACTGCGCAAAGCTGAACAGAACAGCTCTGAGGCACGTAAAAAGGCCAATGACGCTGTATTTAAGGCTCTTGACGAACAGCAGGAAACACTGCAAAGCGATGCTGACAACCTTGCAGATTTGCAAACGCAGGCAACCGGCGCACAAGGGCAAATGGAAGCTATTCAGGCCGCTAACCAGCTTGCCAGTGCTCAAACGAACCAGTTGCTGCAAATCCGCTCGCTTCTGGTTGCCCAGCAAAACGCTGCAGCAACACTGGCACAGGCTGAGGCTGATAAAGAAGCCCAACAAATAGTCGCTGATGAAAAAGCGTTAGCTGGCGAGAACACACCAAGCCCGAAGCGAATTTGGTGAGGGAGAGCTGAATGAAAGATAAACTTTTGGTCATTTTCATTCTAATAATTTCATTAATTCTATGCTCTTGCGATAAAAAAGATGAAGATTGTTTATCGACGCCAGAGAATAAATTGAACGAACATAACTACGATAAATGTGCCCTGCGTGGCAATAACAATCCTAGCCCTAAGCGAGAATGGTAATTATGAGAATAGTAAGCAAGCTCACTTTTTTAGGAGTGGTTTTTTTGTTTTCTGTAAATGCTTATGCTGGTCAATTAGATAGTAGCGGATTACTTGATACGTTATTAGATAAGTTTCAGCAAGTAGCCAGCACATGGTCATTAGTAATTGGTGATTATGCAAATTGGCTCTTCTGGGGGCTGGTATTAATAAGTATGGTTTGGACATTTGGTATGTTGGCGATGCAAGGGGAAGGTTTAATCAGTGCACTTGCAGAAATAGTTCGTTTTTTTGCCGTGATTGGTTTTTTTTATTATCTTTTAATCAACGGCCCAGCCATATCACAATCTATAATTAACTCAATGAGACAACTTGCAGCAAATGCTTTAGGAACAAGTACTGGTATTTCACCCTCCAGCATAGTGGATATGGCTTTTGTGATATTAACAAAGGTCAGTTCAGCAGCATCAATTTGGTCTCCAATGATTTCGACCATTATGATAACCGTCGCGATAATAGTATTAGTAGTAATGGCGCTTATCGCGATAAATATGCTAATAATGTTAGTTTCTGCATGGGTGTTGTGTTATGCAGGAGTTATTTTGCTTGGGTTTGGTGGCTCGAAATGGACTTCTGATATAGCAATAAATTACTTACGCACAGTATTATCGATTGGTATTCAGTTATTTACGATGACATTAATCATTGGGATTGGGCAATCATTTATAGATCAGTATTTTTCTATTATTAAAAATGATATTCCTGATCTTAATAGTCTTATTGTTTTACTTCTGGCGTCAATTATTCTTTTAGTATTGACGAATAAATTACCGTTGTTGTTATCAGGCGTTGTTGGAGGAGCGTCCTTACAAGGGATCGGTGGTTTTGGAGCAGGTATGATTACTGGCGCTGCTACTACTGCAATCAGTGGCGCTGGGGCAATGGCAATGAGTGCTACAGCTCAAGTCAGTGGTGGTGCTTCCGCTCTAAAAGCAGCATTTGAATCTGCACAAGCGGCGATGGCCGAAGAATCTGGTTCTGGTGATAAAGGTGGTTCAGGTGGAGGATTTGGCGGAGGGGAAGATACCGGTTCCGTAGATACTTCTGGAGGACAACCATCAGGCGGTTCCGGTGGTTCTTCTGCAGGGAGTAATACAGGTAGCGTCAGCGGAGGAAGCCAGGGGTTTGCTTCATCATTCTCACGAGCTGGCCGCATGGCTTCTCACATGGCGAGCGGGCCTAACGGAGCTTCGGAGTATCAGATGATGAAGGGAAGTACTAATTCTATCCGAAGACAACAGACCGTTGGTGGGGAAATAGCGAATCAAATACGTAAACACACAGCCGATCGTCAGACTAACCACGAACAGGATGAGTTTGAGGGTGATAGTTTAACTGGCAGTAAAAAATCTTGATTTAGGCGCGTCAGTTAGCGCGGTAACGTTAACTGACGCTTCCACTAAACACCTGTAAGGAGGTGGATAATGGCTGATTATAATAGCTTTGTTTTGGAAGGAATAAAAATTATTTTTGCCGATAACAACAAGGAGTTTATTAAAGAGATTTGTGAACCATTGATAAATATTCTTTGCATCGAAGAGTATTATTCTGCTACCGGAATTTATAATTGTGATGATGCTGATGTGCAAACTGAGTTGCTTAAAAATGCATTAAGGGACTATAAAATAGCTCACTAGTGAGAAGTGGCTAACTAAATGTTAGCCTTTTTTATTTTGATTTTTAGATTGTTCAATGTGATAATTTAATACTTCTCTCTTTGCCTCTTCATAGGTTAGCTCTCCATTGATCACCTTATTTTTTATTTCATTAAAAAATGAGGAGCCTTTAGGATCTTTACTTGATAAAAAAAGACTGGCTTCAGTCCTCCGAAAAGCTTCTTTCCTTGCTTCTATAGAAAATGAATTTGCAGGGTTATTTTTGTTCATAAGTTGAAGTGCCCTTATTATTTATATTCGAGGTGTTTTTATCTACAAGAGTTAGTCTTAACTCCGAGAATTTATTTCCTGATATTCTATAACACTGATTTTCATTTTTTCAATATAAAGCGATTTGCTTTCTGAGCTATCACATGTCGTAGATGTTCTTGCATCAAGAAAAATAAACTTTTCTTGAAATCTTTCAATATATTTCATTGCTGTCATGCTAATAATAAAAAGAGCAACTGACACAGCAAAAAGGGATAAGCCTGATACTAAACGATTAAAATTAAATTTCCTTTTAATAACTAACGAACTGGCTAGATTGACCATGTTATAGGGGACCATAATTATGAGTCCTATTAATAATATTTTTTCAGGAAGATTGTTCATTTGCATATGATGTTGAGCCAAGTTTCCAATATATACTGATATCATAGAGGATATTACTATTTTTGCTGGGGATACATCTCGCAAAAATATGTATATATAGATTGTAATTGCACAAATCATTGCTCCTATTGGAAATGAGAGCATGAAAGCATAAGCTAATGTCGAGTAATTAAGATTTTCTGGGACTATACCATAAGCTATGTCAAGCTTAAACTTTGCGATCCATAAGCATACGGAATATGTAAAGCCAGTTACGCCCCATTTAACTACTGCATTATTAAATACTTTATTTAATAAATCACGATATCCTATGTATACACTGGTTAATAAAGCTATGGATGATAGGAAAATTGGAGCGGCAACGTATATATTTTCTAGCCATAATGGGTTTTCTACAATCAAGTATCCAAAAGGTATTAAGTATATTATAGCCAATAGCTGAGGGTTGTTTAATTTTGGTGATGCATCAACTAACTTATTTTTATAATCCATACAACGTCCTTATTTCAACTTTAACGCCAAATCTTCAGCTTTTGGATGATAATACCGCATTAGCATTCTTGGATCTTTATGTCCTGTAATTTTGGTTAGTTCATGCATAGGGAAAATTTCAGCAAGTCGAGAAGTTGCTTCATGTCGAAGGTCATGAAATCTTAAATCTTTAAGGAAAGATTCCTCACATAATGAGTTTGTTTTCTCGTATCGTTCTCTGGCTCGTTTTACAGCTCGGTCAAAAGCTCGGGTAATCGCGTCTGCACGCATATCAAAAACCTTATCAGCAGCTGGCTTAGAATGTTCCTTGAGACTGGACAGTATCGTAATGGCTTTCGTTGATAAAGGGACATCGCGGGCATTACCATTCTTAGTATCCGGCAGATGTGCAACTCGCCGATCAAGATCGATAAAGCGCCATCGAAGCTCTGCGATTTCGCTACGGCGCATGGCTGTCTCTAACGCCAGAAGAATGATTGCTGGCAATACTAATGAATGTGTTGCGGCGATGATATGTTCGATCTCGTTGGCTATTTCCTTTCCTGACGTAACACCGGTTTTCTCAGAAACTACAGGCAGCGCTTCCAGGCGTCTGGTCCTGGAGTTCTTGGGTTGGGGTTTGCGAATGGCCTCTACGGGGTTCAGCAGGCTCTCCATGCCCCATTCTTTCCGCGAAACATTGAATACATGAGAAAGTAAGGCCAAACGCCTTAAAACGGTTGCAGGAGCATAGATTTTCAACCATTCATCTCTCAGCTTGGCGACATCGGCACTCCTGATGCTAGCCATATAGTTTTTCGCCAGCTGAGTGCCTTTTAGTATCCGCACCAATGATCGGTCTTGCACTGCCCCTTTTTTGTCGGGAACAATCTCTTTTTCATATCGCGTTAGGGCTTCATACAATGTCGTAGATTCCGCTTCGCTGCGGCTAAGCCAAACTCCTCTCGCCATTTCTGACTCGATCATTTTGGCCCAAGCTTCAGCTTCTACTTTGGTGTTAAAGGTTTTGGTTTGAGAGGGAAAACCACGTTTACGGATTTGAGCTTCCCATTGGTAGTTACCACGTTTGCGTATAGTCGCCATTTCTGTCTGATTCCTAACGAACTGTGGCAATATTGTGGCAAAAAATCCATTTAAATTCGATAGGTATTGATTTTACAAGATCAATTTACGCATTCGTAATGCGAAGGTCGTAGGTTCGACTCCTATTATCGGCACCATCAAAGAAAAATCTTTTAAAATCAACAATCAGCACTTAAAATCTCGTATTTCGTTGATCGATAAAAATCGATTCATCCTCCCCCATAGCGGTCTGGCTGATGATGAAATCTCCCGACGGCGGGTATCCCAGCCGCAGCTTTATGGCCGCTATTGTCCTAAAGCTCGCAGCTCCAGCAGGCTGGCTATGGTCATACCGCCTCCAATTCAGTTTCCCCCTGGTTAAAATGGCCTCCGAGGAGCTACAATTCCCGCAAATCTTCCGCTAAGGGCTTCTCAATGGACGACGAAAAATTACGCGCTTACCTTAAAGCGATTGGTATGGGGTGCTTTGTGACGTATTACGACAGGTTTGCCAGCGCAGCTGTTTCACGCGCGGACCTTATTGAACTGCTGCATACTCAGGAAGGGTACACGGAAAAAAGCGGTGGGAGCCGCACCAGTAAAGCGAGGGCAATTATTGCCGCAGGGGCAAGTGAAGAAGCATTAAGGCTGATTATCGCGTCTAATCGGGTGAACGATGATTTAAGAGATGCGGCGCGAAAATTACTGATGAAAAACGTTGCCTGAAACCAGCGTAACTTCGGCTACTCCCGGCCCTCATGGGTTATCGCAATATATCCGTGAAGGCCGTAGATTAGGTTTCTGTTATCCCCCTCTTCCCTCAAAAATCCTTCAGACACCGTTACGGCGATTTGCTTTGTTTAACGTTAAAGCTGCGTTTTTGCGCTTTCCAGGGATGGCAGGATTGTTATGACAAAGCCGCCTTGACTATTCAATCCGCTTCACCTCGGGATGCTTTTCCGTCGCGGCCTCGTGAAAAATATCATCCAGCCAGCCGGGAATCTCGGTTTCGGTAAGATCGTCGGGAATAATAACCTCATACAGGCGGGAAAATTTTCGCTCCGTCAGGTCAGCACGAAATACCAGCCAGCGTTCACCTTCGCGCTGAACCCCTATATGTCGGCCAAATACGTCATAAATCAGCATCATTACCTTCTTTTAGCTCCGCGTTGATCCCTTCTGTTCCTACCTTAGCTGAATCACCATGCAAAACGAAGACGTTCGTTTTAGCGAACTGAACGGCAATAAGCCGCAGCCGCGCCTCAATGCGCCCCTGGGTATTCCCTGACATCCATCAATTTTTTATCCGCTACTCCATCCTGAAATCATACTTTGTTACACAATATTTCAGAGGTGACACATTTTAAAAACAGGATTATTCTGATCCTACTTTTTTTAACCCTCTGAGAATTCAATGAATAAAATAATCTTCGCGGCGGTAATTCTTTCTTCAGCTCTTCTTGGCGGCTGCGCCTCGGTCCCTTTAGCCAGCAATGCTGAAAATGCGACGGCTAAATCATTTCCCGCGCCGGAAAGCGGTAAGGCCGGTCTCTACGTGTACAGGGACAGCTTTGTCGGCAAAGCGCTTAAAAAAGACGTTTATCTTGATGGGCGCTGCCTCGGAGAAACCGCCGACAGGGTCTTTTTCTATCAGCAAATATCGGCCAGCCAGCCGCATACGCTGGGAACAGAATCTGAGTTCTCGCCAAATAACCTGACGCTCAACGTCGCCCCGGGCAAGAACTACTTTGTTCGCCAGTACATTAAAATGGGCGTTTTCGTCGGCGGAGCCGGGCTGGAACAGGTACCTGACAGCGAAGGGATGCGCGTTGTTTCCAAACCGGAAGTTAAGCTAGCGGTACCGGGTAAGTGCGATAACTAATCGGCGACGATTGTATGCTGCTGACATCCAGCCCCTATCGGCGGCTGGCTGCCGGCGGGAAACTTAAGACCAGCGGCTATCGTAACGATCGCCAGGGTGCGTCAATCCACGCTAAGCGCAACGAATAAGCTCCTCGGATCCTGGTTAAAGGAAGGATATCTGTCTTTATCGCAGGCCAGCGGGCTTTGGATGTACAAAATAACGTATTCGTTTAAAAATGCGATGAGAACGTATTAGACGGAGAACGTAGCGGACTGAACGAGAAATTTAACAATAATATCCTGGCGGTTTTATCTTAAACCAGGGCATGGTTATTACGCGTGCTTAAATCATTAATTGAAACAGCGCCGGCAGAATAGCGTTGATAAGAAGGAAAATTAATCCTCGACGCCATTAAGCTTCCGGTACCTGAGCGGCGGCAAGCTATAGTTATTTGAAAAAACTCGGGTAAAGGTCTGTTGAGAATCAAAACCATACTTAAACGCGATTTCCATTATCGAGTCGTTGGTCTCTACAAGATCTTTTGCCGCACGGGAGAGTCGCCGATCGCGAATATACTTGCCAAGGCTAATGCGTTTAACCTGAAAAAAAACCCGCTGAAGATGCCACTTAGAGTAGCCTGCCCGCGCAGCAACATCCTCGATCCTCAGCGGTTTATGTAAGTTTGAATCAATCCATTGGCTTATCTCATCGATGATGTCTTCTGTTTTGAACATAAATAGACGCTCATTATGAAAGGGTTATGATATGACATCATCCTTCTCAGGATACATATGATCTATTTGTAGATTTCTGCTACGCCGTGCAGTCGATTATTTCCTGTCGTTGACAGGATTTTGAACGACGTTGCCCCCTGCTCATCTGCCTTGCGAGAAAGTGCATTCGATAAATCATCAAGCGTATAGGCGTTGCTGGCCGAGACTACGCCAATTTTCTCCTTGCCGTCGGCATGGTTAATTTCCTGCGCGGCAGATGCGGTATTTACTGAAATGAAGCCCATGAGCAATGTGGTAATAAGCAGTGCTTTCATATCTAATACCTCTTATAAACTGTATGTTTGAAACTGGACTCGGATCAGGAGAAACGTCATGCGTCTGTATATTTAAATATACAGATCGAAGCTGTCATAAGACTGACCGCTATATGACAAAATTGTCAGGGTTATTAAATTGATGTAGCCCGTTTGGACAACAGGTTGAGCTCGTTAATAACGCACTCTGGCTCTTCATTGAGAGGCATATTGTCCATATCTAAGACTCCCTCGTTTCTTTGCGGACTGTCGTTCTTGAGAGCCGCAAACAGCGGCGAGAGATCCGCCTGCTCTTGCCCTTGCTCGGCCACCAGCTCGAAGGTCTTATTTTTTGCCGCATCGCTGGTCAGGGCGCTCACCAGCACCCTGGCGATTTGAGCTCTGGATATCACGCCATCATCCGGCGTTCCGGCGTGGCGCCGATCGCCCTGGAGCATCACGATCCTCTGCTCATCATCATTGTTGTAATCAAACCAGCCCGGTCTGACGATGGTATAGGGATGACCGCTGGCTCTGACCAGACGCTCGGCGCGCCTTTTCCAGTCATGAACCTCGGTGCGTTGATTCCAGGTGCTGAGCCGCTCGGTGACGCCAATCGTAGTCATTAAAGCGATGCGAACAGGCTTCTCTTTGAACATTCTGAGGATATTACGCACACCGCCATAATCTATCGCCCTGGCGCCAATACGCCCCTGCCCATCTGAACCGAGCGTAAAAATAACGGCATCAATATCTTTCGCCACATCGGTCAGCGTTTCGGGCTGCGAAACGTCGCCGTAAAAAACATCGGTTCCGCGAGGAAGCAATTTCACTTTGCGCCGATTTCTGACCAGCGCCACGGGCCGATGGCCCATTTCAATTGCGCTATTCATGACGTGAAGTCCGATACTTCCTGTCGCGCCGGCAACGAGTATTTTCATAATAAACCTTCTGATAATTCAGACATATTTTTGATAGGGATAGAATATCAATTATCATTATTGTCAGTAACAGGGCTAAAATGATTGTGTCTATGAACGCCCTTCATGAATTCTCTTTGGGGGCAATGTTTCAATAAGGAAACCGCCAATGCTCAAAGAAAACTTCAACGAACTCCAAATCTTCCTGGTGGTGGCAAGAGAGCGAAGTTTTACCAAAGCCGCGGGTAAGCTTGGCGTTTCCCAGTCAGCGCTTAGCCACGCGATGAAAGCGTTGGAAGAACGGCTAAACATCCGCCTTTTGACCCGAACCACCCGCAGCGTGGCCCCCACCGAAGCAGGTGAAAGAATTATTGCCTGCCTTGAGCCCCGCATTGCCGATCTTGAGCAGGAGCTGGAGTCGCTGGTTCAGCTGAACGGCACCGCCTCCGGCAATATCCGTTTATCCGCCGGGGAGCATGCCGCCCGGAGCCTGGTCTGGCCGAAGCTCAAACCCTTTCTCAGGGAATATCCGGAAATCAATGTCGAACTGGTCGTGGATAATGGTTTTGTCGATATCGTTGAGGGGCGCTTTGACGCCGGGATCCGCCTGGGCGAAAGCGTGGATAAGGATATGATCGCCGTAAAGATAGGCGCGGATATGCGAATGGCGGTGGTCGGTGCGCCGGTATATTTCGCCGCTAACCCCGCACCTGAAACGCCGCACCAGCTACAAAACCATCGCTGCATTAATATGCGTCTGCCCACCGCCGGTGGCCTTTATCACTGGGAGTTCGAGAAGGATGGCAAACCGCTGCGCGTCAGGGTTGAGGGACAGGTGACGTTTAACCTGCTGGCGGAAAGAATAGATGCCGTTCTCTCTGGCTTTGGCATCGCCTGCGTTCCAGAAAATATGGTTGAAAGCTATATCCAGTCGGGGGAGCTCATTCAGGTTCTGCAGGAGTGGTGCCCTTCTTTCCCCGGATACTATCTTTATTACCCCAGCCGCAAGCAGCACCCGCCCGCTTTTGCGTTAATGATCGACGCCCTTCGCTACGCGGAATAGCTGGCCCGCCGCGCGCGGCGAACCAGCCAGGGCCTTAACGGCCTACCCGAGCCTGATGCTCAGGCGAGTAGCGCTCGCCGACGATTTTTATCGTTTCAAGCGCCTGCGTGACCTGGCGTAAATCATCCTGAGACAGCGCAATGTCCGCGGCGCCCAGATTCTCCTCCAGACGGTGCAGTTTGGTCGTGCCGGGGATGGGAACAATCCACGGTTTTTGTGCCAGCAGCCATGACAGCGCGATTTGCGCCGACGTTACGCCTTTTTCGGCTGCCAGTGCGCCCAGCAAGGTGACCAGCTGTTCATTGGCTTCAATCGCTTGCGCGGCGAAACGCGGCACCGTGCTGCGATAATCGTCCTGACCAAACGAGGTTCCGGCCTTGATAGAACCGGTCAGAAATCCTTTGCCTAGCGGACTGAACGGCACGAACCCGATGCCCAGCTCGGCCAGCAGCGGCAGGATCTCCCGTTCAGGCTCGCGCCACCACATGGAATATTCGCTTTGCAGCGCAGCGACCGGCTGTACGCTATGCGCACGTCGGATGGTCTGCGCACCCGCTTCGGAGAGGCCGAAGTGTTTGACCTTTCCTTCGGCAATCAGATCTTTTACCGTTCCGGCCACATCTTCAATGGGGACCTCAGGATCGACGCGATGCTGGTACAGCAGATCGATAGCCTCCGTTTTGAGACGGCGCAATGACCCTTCAACGGCCTGGCGGATATGCTCCGGCCGGCTGTTTAAAATCTGCTGCCTGTTTTCAGGCCCGAAGGTAAAACCAAACTTGGTGGCGATGACCACGCGATCGCGAAAGGGTTTTAAGGCTTCGCCAACCACCTCCTCATTGAGGTAGGGGCCATACACTTCGGCGGTATCAAAGAAGGTGACGCCGCGTTCAACCGCGGCGCGAATGAGTTCGATAGCCTGACGGGTATCCGTTGCCGGGCCGTAGCCGTGGCTCAGCCCCATACAGCCGAGTCCGAGGGCCGACACTTCAAGTCCGGAGTTGCCCAGATAGCGTGTTTGCATTGAATGAGTACCTCTGTTTTCGTGGCTTAAACGTCAAGTTTGCGGCCGGTCAGCCACTCCACCATTGCCGGATCTCGATGGGAGAAGAAGGCGCTGGTTGCGGTGTCCAGGGCGGCAATCTGCAGCATATCTGCCGAGCTGAGTTCAAAATCGAGAACGTTGATGTTCTCCGCCATGCGCTCTTTGCGCACCGATTTCGCCAGCGAAACGATGCCTCGCTGGAAGATCCAGCGCAGAACAACCTGGCCGACGCTCTTGCCATACTTCTGGCCGATCGCCGTTAACACCGGGTGCTGGAACAGACCATTTTTGCCTTCGGCGAACGGCGCCCAGGCTTCCGGCTGAATGCCGCGGCTTTGGTTCCACGGCACCGCATGCAGCTGCTGGTTGAAGGGGTTAACTTCAATCTGGTTTACCGCCGGCGCGACCTTGTTGAAGGCGATAAGATCGGCCAGTCTGTCTGGGTGGAAGTTGCTGACGCCAATCGCGCGAATTTTGCCAGCCTGCTGCAGCTCTTCCATGGCGCGCCACGCTCCGTGGACATCGCCGTAGGGCTGGTGAATCAGGTACAGGTCAACATAGTCCAGCTGCAGTCGGTTCAATGAACGTTCGAACTGCGCCTTCGCCCCTTCGTAACTGGTATCCTGTAGCCAAAGTTTGGTGGTAACAAAGAGTTCGTTGCGGGCGATCCCCGTCTGCTGCAGCGCATTCCCGACCTGGGTTTCATTCTGGTAAGAAGCCGCGGTATCGATCAGGCGATACCCCGTATCGATGGCATCAATAACGGCTCTCTCGCATTCGGCAGCATCAGACATCTGAAACACACCAAAGCCCAGCAGGGGCATTTCAATACCGTTGTTCAGTTTTACAGTTTGCATGACGTTATCCTTCAGCTGTTGTGTGGGAAAAGCATAACGCAAAGCTATTTATTCGATTAGATAGGGTAATTCGCTAGGGTTTATTAGATGTGTTCATCAATGCTGTTGGCGTCTAACGGGCTGTTTTGCATCAGAGGCGGACCTGACTAACATCACTGATGTATTAATCAATGGAGAGCAGGTCATATTTATAATATAAATTGACAGCTACGCTTAGTTTTACAGGAACATAATCGGTGAATATTACAGCCTCCATTGCCCTTTTGAGCGCATGCCCGTTTGTGAGTCTGGCGTCGGTGCCGGTGACCTTTTCCGAAACTTTCCTTGAGGCTCCCGGGCCAAAAGGTCCGTTGAAAGGCACGTTACTCACCGCAAATTCAACACCAACCGCAGTTGTTCTTATCGTTCCTGGCTCCGGGCCTACCGATCGGGATGGAAACAACCCGCCTGGAGTGAGTGCATCATCATATTGTAGTGGCATATCGACTTCTTGCTGAAGGCCTGGCTGCAAAAGGCTTTGCAACGCTTCGTATCGACAAACGTGGAATGTTCGCTAGCGCAATGGCCGTAGAGGATGCCAATGCGGTGACGATTGCTGACTATGTTGACGACGTTCGATCCTGGGTAAAAATGCTTAGACGTGAAATGCAAACTCCCTGTATTTGGGTTCTGGGACACAGCGAAGGAGGTGTGTGATCCTACCCACGTAATGTGGACACAGCCCTAAGCGAGGTTCTGGTTTTCAAACTGTTCCGGACTGAGGCCGCCACACGCACTGTGACGGCGCCACCGATTGTAATCACACTCGATATAATTAAACACCGTCGTCCGCATCATTTCCCGGCTGATAAATTGTTCGCCATGGATGTATTCGACTTTCAGTGAGTGGAAGAAGCTTTCCGCACAGGCATTATCGTAACAACAACCCTTTGCACTCATGCTACCGCGCAGGTTATGTCGCTTCAGTAGCGCCTGATAATCCGCTGAGCAGTACTGCCCACCACGCTCTGTGTGAACGATGACATTTTCCGGGCGCTTACGTCGCCACAACGCCATCTGTAGCGCATCGCAGGCCAGCTGCGCAGTCATCCGCGATGACATTGACCAGCCGATAACAGCACGTGACCACAGAGCGATGACGACAGCCAGAAGGTGAGTGCTGCTTGCGGATCTTTTTGATGGTTGATGCGGGTTTTGTCATGTGAGTCATATATGGACGCCCAGTGTTATGCAAATACTGATTTGATACGGTTCGCTGTCATATATCCGGCGTCATTTATGGAAAGAGGTTTCCTGCGCCATGATGTCATCCGCACCCTGTTTCCTTATCACCTCACCGGTATGTTGCTACCAGAACTCACGCCAGGATTTTACAGGGTCGGTCTGCCGTTTTCTCATCAGTGTCTGCAAACTCAGTTAAACTA